>DAISIZ010000041.1:0-1586 GCA_036821745.1 Aurantibacter sp.
TCAATAGCATTTTTAATTGAATTAGGAAGTCTTACGTTTTCTACTAATACACGTTTAACGTTAACGTATTGTGCATTTAATTCATTACGAACTTCTTCCAATATTTCCTTTTCAATAATATCTCTTTTACTCGAGTATAATTGCTCTGGCGTATAACGACCAACTACAGATTTCGCTGCAGCGTTAATTGCTGGACTTAAAAGTTCTCCTACGTAGTTTTCTCCTTTAGTTTGAATTAACTTTCCTAAGTTTCTAAATTCTGGTTCAAACCAAATAGTTCCGCTAATAGTAATGTCTAATCCGTTTACCGAAAGTACATTCATTTCATCCGAAATAGATTGTTGACGTACTTTTTTAACAATCATATGGTTCCAAGGTGCAACAATATGAAACCCTTCACCATAAGTTTGTGCTGTATCAATACCGCCACCGAAACGTTTAAAAATAACGCCTCCTTCTCCTGGCCCAATAGTTACTGCCGATTTTGAAATTAAAATAATTAAAAATATGGCTGCCGCTATAATTGGTATGCCGATTTTAGGTAATCTGTCCATTTTTGTTGTGTTTATGTTAGTTTAAATTAATCCTTTGTATTTTCTTAAAAACCACTCTATCGCAATGATTAGCGTTATTAAAAACAAAATATAATACCAATCTATTAACGATTCTGTTTTTGTTGTGCTTTTCTGAATGGGTAAATATCGCTTATCCTCGCTTAATTTTGTAATAAGGTTTTCATAATTTTCGGTAAAGAATACTTCACCTTTACTATCTGTCGCTACTTGACGTAGTTTTGTTACGTTGGCATTGGTAAATTGTGCTTCAATATTATAATCTAATATTTCAAACTGTCCTGATTTAGATAGTTTTTCTGTGTTAGAACTAACGGTAAAGCTATATTTTGAAGGCTTTAACGTGCTTAAATCAACTTGATAATAACTATTATTTAATATTAAAGGCAATGTTGTAGTTTCCTTAGAAACTTTATCTTTTATGACAATTGATAAGTTTTGATTTGCATCAAATTCATAGTTTTTATTGAAAGCTTGTGCGTTTAAAGTCGCATTTGTAGCACCATCATAAAAGCTATTATAATCTAAAGTTAAACGTTGCTTACGTTGTTTTGAGGCTAAGTATTGTACCAATTTACCTACAAAATCGTCAAAACTCCCAAATGACTGCTTATTTATAAAACTTTGCGATCGCCATTTCCAAAGGTTTTCTCCAAACAAAACAGCGTGACGTTGTGAGTTTATTTCAAAAGTTGCTAATAAAGGCTCTTGAGTGGAAATTCCATTTACAGATTTATACAATAAACTCTGGTAATTGTCTTTTAGTTCTAAAGTTCCAAAGGTTGATTTTAATGGCGGAAAACTATTAAAATCTAAATCTTGAACTATAAACGAACTGTAACCTGTATTTAAATTTGCTTGATAATCTTCAGTTTGATTGGTTGCTTCTAAGTCGAATAAATTATTAGATTTATTTAAAAAGTCCCAGTCGGTTTTTGTTCCTGTTATGGTAAATGTATTCGTGTTTTCTTTCTTTAAAAGCTGAAACACATAATTAAACTGATTGTTTGGTTG
>DAISIZ010000041.1:1596-16103 GCA_036821745.1 Aurantibacter sp.
ATTGAAAAGTATTTATTTGATTTTTTAATTCGTTTGGTTTTAAAATAACCGCTTTTCGTTGTTTGTTACTTTCAATTGCTTTCTTTAAAACCCCTAAATCTGGATGCAATAAAGTACTTACAATAGCCACTTTAGTAGAATCGTCTACGACTTCTATAGCGAAGTTTTTAGTGTTGTTCTTGGTGTTTTTCTCATTATCTAAAGTTGATATATGAGCCACATAAGTTTGTACACCAACTTTAGTGGTTGGTAATTCAAAACGTAATACTTGTGAATTTTCTGCCTTTGTAAACGCTAATGCTTTTTTGTAAACAACTTTCCCTTTCACAGAAACTGAAAATTGTTTTGTAACCTTTGCATCACCGTTATAATTTACAATGGCTTCAACAGGGAATTTGTTCTTTAAATAAGCGTATTTATTAACGTTTAAAGTACTTAGTTTTATATCATCATAAACAGTCGTATCACCTACTGTTATGGGATATATGTTTTGTTTGTAGTTTTTAGCACTGTATTGATAATCGCTACCAACAGTTTGGTTTCCATCGGTGATTAAAATGGTTGGCGATACTGTATTCTTGTAAATCTGTTTTAAATCGTTTAAAGCTTTACTGATGTTGGTTTGCTTCGATTTAAAATTTAAGCTATCTGTGCTTAATTGGTTATTAAAACTGTAAGAAACCACATTAAAACGCTCATTTAAAGCTTTATTAGTCGCTATATTGTTTGTTAAAGCAAGCGTTTTGTTTTGTTGTTTTAACTGCTGTATAGAGTTTGAATTATCGGTAACTAAAACCAAATTAGGTTTTTCGTTGTAATAACTGGTATTTTCTATTTGTGGGTTAATTAATAACAATAGTATTAAAAACACACTTAAGAAACGTAAAAATGCAAAAAGCGCATTATGTTTTAATGCGCTTTTTGATTTGTATTTATATAGAAATAAAGCTGCTAATAATGCAGTTACTCCAGCTAATATGATGTATAAATAAGTTTGTGTGGTCAAGGTTAGTTTTTATTTATTTTAAATGATTCCTGCCTGCGCAAGAATTATGTTAACATTCCACCATCAACGTTTAAGGTTTGTCCTGTAACGTAAGCCGACATATCACTAGCTAAGAATACACAAACATTAGCAACATCTTCTGGAGAACCACCACGTTTTAATGGAATAGAATCTCTCCATCCTTGTACTGTTTTTTCGTCTAATTTAGCCGTCATTTCAGTTTCAATGAAACCTGGAGCAATCACGTTACTTCTAATGTTTCTTGATCCTAATTCTAAAGCTACAGATTTAGAAAAACCAATAATACCAGCTTTACTTGCTGCGTAGTTAGTTTGGCCAGCATTACCTTTTACACCTACAACAGAGCTCATATTGATAATAGAACCTTTACGTTGCTTTAACATAGTTCTCTGAACCGCTTTCGTCATATTAAAAACAGACTTTAAGTTTACTTCAATGACTTTATCGAAGTCTTCTTCGCTAATACGCATTAATAAGTTATCCTTAGTAATACCTGCATTGTTTATTAATACATCAATACTACCAAATTCTGCTTTTACAGCATCTGCTAATTCTTGCGATTCTATAAAACTTGCTGCATTACTTTTATAACCCTTAGCTTTTACACCTAAAGCGATTAATTCTTTTTCTAATGCATTTGCAGCATCAACAGAAGAACTGTAAGTAAATGCTACGTTAGCGCCTTGTTTTGCAAAAACTTCTGCAATTCCGCGTCCTATTCCTCTACTTGCTCCTGTAATTATGGCTGTTTTACCTTCTAAAATTTTCATTTTATAACTAAGATTAGTTTGTGTTTTAATTGTAAAATCAAATATAGTAAAACCACACTTGTTAAAAACTAAAAAAGCCTCACTATTTTACAATAATGAGGCTTTACAAACTGGTGTTTTAATCTTATAATTTAACTTCCGAAGGCTTTTCGTAGTTAAATAAATAATCAATATCCATTTCTCTTACATCACCTAAGCGTTTTAACGCTTTAAAGTCGATGTCTTTTTTGTTACCAATTACCATAACATTATAGTTTTCACCTTTAATGTTTTTATTGAAGAAATCACGAATATCTTCAATCTTCATATTTTTAATGGCATTGTACATTTCTTCTCTGTTATCCTTGTCAATTCCTAATTTCTGAAGTCTTTCATAGTTCCAGAAAATACTTGATTTCGTGATACGTTGTGATGCTAATTCTTTTAAAACCGATTTTTTAGCGGCTTCAAATTGCTCAACACTTTCTGGCATATCATTCATTAATTGCATCATTGCGTCTACAGCTTGTGGCATTTTGTTAGCTTGTGTTCCCATGTAGGCCATAACGTAGTTTGAATCGTCTTTCTTCCGTGCATTAGAATAGTTTGCCCAAGCAGAATATGCTAACGACTTAGATTCGCGAATTTCTTGGAATACAATTGAAGATAATCCACCACCAAAGTACGTGTTGAATAACGTTGTTTTCGCTAAGTTTTCAGCTTTGAAAGGTTCTCCTTTTGCTAAAAACATCATTTCAGACTGTACCATATCGAAATCTACAAAGTATACATTCTTGTCTGTTTCTTTTTCTTCGTATGCAACAGCTTCAGGGTAATCTTTTAAATCACTAGCCTTTACATTATGGAATTGGTCTAATGCTTTTACAGCATTGTTAACGTCTTTTCCATAATAGAATACACGATGCTTAAAGTTTTTTAAGTCTTTAGACATAGCAACTAATTCATCTGGGCTTGTTTTTAATAATTCACTTACATGAATAATATTTCTTAAACGAGAATTTTCACCATACTTAGCATAGTTTAATAAACCACCACGTAAAATAGCACCTTTATTCGTTTTAGTGTCTTGTCTTGATTTTGCAATAGACTGTACATATTTATCATAAGCTTCTTGGTCTGCTTTTGCATTTGACCATAAATCTTCTAATAATTCTAATCCTTTAGGTAAGTTTTCTTTTAATCCGCTTAATGATACATAACTTTGCTCTGCTCCTGCATTTACTGAATAATCAATTCCTAATTTGTAGAATTCTTTCTTTAAATCTTCAGCTGAAAACTTTTCAGTTCCTAAATACTCTAAGTAACCAATTGCTAAGCTTAATTTTTTATTATGATCTCTACCCATATCAAAAATGATATTCATATCGAATAAATCGTTAGACTCATTTTCAATGTAAGATACTTTTAAACCATTGTCAGTTGTTTTCTCCTTAATAGCTTCTTTATAGTTAACGTATTGAGGCTCTAAATCAGATGATTTTCTTGCTGTAAAATCTTGAATGTATTGAGAGGCTTTGTCTCTGTTTAAGTTTACTGGCGTAATCCCAGGGTTTTCAACTTTAGCAATACTGCTATCTTCACCTTGACGTTTGTAGGTTACAACATAGTTGTTTTGGTAGAACTTATTCGCGAAATCAACTAACTCTTGTTTTGTGATTTTCTTTAAATCAGCTAAAAAGTTTACTTTGTCATTCCAGTTTTCGTGGTGAATAAATGCATTATAATATTCTGAAGCTACAGCAGTAGAATTCTCATACTGTTGCATTTTAGACTTTTTCATGTCGTTAATTACAGCATCAATCATCCACTCGTCAAACTCACCAGCTTTTAATTTTTCAATTTGTGCTAATAATAAGTCTTTAACTTCATCCAAAGTTTGTCCGTCTTTTGGCGAACCATTAAATGAATGGTAACCATAATCATTTAAAAATGTAGGTGAACAACCAGCTCGTTGTACCGCTTGTTTTTGGTTTAAGTTTAAGTCGATTAAACCTGCGTTACCATTTGCTAAAATCATATCACATAAAGTAACTAATTTCTCTTCTTGACTATTCACACCTGCACTTCTGTAAGCAATAGAAACAGACTCTGCAGTTGGCCCAAATACTTCAGTTACAACAGGAGATGTAATAGCATCTTCTTTTGGTAAAACTGGATGATTCACCTCTTTTTTGGCAAATTTACCAAATGAATTGTTTACTTTTTTAATGGTTTCCTCAAAATCTAAATCACCAACTAAAACTACCGCCATATTATTTGGCACATAGTACGTTTCAAAATAGTTATTAATATCAATCATTGAAGGATTCTTCAAGTGTCTTGCAGTACCAATAGTTGTTTGTTGACCATAAGGATGCTTAGGAAATAAACCTTTAAGCATTGAAGCGTAACGTTTTCTTCCGTCATTATCTTGACCTCTATTAAACTCTTCAAAAACAGCTTCTAATTCCGTATGGAATAAACGCAACACCAATTGACTAAAACGCTCGCTTTCTAAATCTAAAAATTTATCTAATTCGTTTGCAGGAATTTTGTTTTTATAAACCGTTTCCTCAAACCATGTATGTGCATTTGTTCCTGTAGCACCTAATGACGTGGTCATTTTATCATATTCATTAGCTACAGAGAAATTTGAAGCTTCTAAAGACACTTCATCAATTTTTTTGTATAATGCTTTTTTCTTTTCAGGATCAGTTTCTGCTCTGTGTTGTTCGTATAAGTCAGAAATTTGATCTAAAAATGCTTTTTCTTTTTCCCAGTCAATCGTACCAATTTCGTCAGTCCCTTTAAACACCATATGTTCTAAATAGTGTGCTAAACCTGTGGATTCTTTTGGATCATAATTTGAACCTGCACGAACTGCAATGTAGGTTTGAATTTTAGGCTCGTTGTTATTTTTACTTAAATACACTTTTAGACCATTGTCTAAAGTATATAAACGTAATCCAGTAGGATCATTATCTACTGTTTCGTAAGAAAATCCGCTTGCATCAGTTTGTGATGTCACTTCTGCAATTGCCGTGTCTTTTGAAGCGCTATTAATGTCTTTACAAGCTGTTGTTGCAAGACCTAATAAAGCTACAAAAAGAAAAGGTTTTAACTGTTTCATTTTGTTGTTTAGTTTTAAGTTATGATTAAAAAAAAAGTTCGTTAACCAAATGTAGGTTAACGAACTTATAACGTTATATGTTTTAGAATATTTTAAGAAATATTTAAGAGTAGATTAGCCTAATACTTCAGCAACTTTCTTACCAATTTCAGCTGGAGAGTTCACAACGTGAATTCCACAAGCTTTCATAATAGCTTTTTTAGCTTGAGCTGTATCGTCAGATCCACCAACAATTGCACCAGCGTGTCCCATTGTACGTCCAGCAGGCGCAGTTTCACCTGCGATAAAACCTACTACAGGTTTTTTAGATCCACTTTCTTTGTACCAGTTAGCAGCATCGGCCTCTAATTGACCACCAATTTCACCAATCATTACAACACATTCTGTTGCAGGATCGTTAATTAATAATTCAACCGCTTCTTTAGTTGTTGTTCCAATAATTGGATCTCCACCAATACCAATAGCAGTCGTAATACCTAAACCTTGTTTTACAACTTGGTCAGCCGCTTCATAAGTTAATGTACCAGATTTAGATACAATACCTACATTACCTTCTTTGAATACGAAACCTGGCATAATACCAACTTTAGCTTCACCTGGTGTAATAACACCTGGACAGTTAGGTCCAATTAAACGACATTCTTTTCCTTTAATATAGTCAGCAGCTTTAATCATATCAGCTACAGGAATTCCTTCAGTAATTGTAATAATTACTTTAATACCTGCATCAGCAGCTTCCATTACAGCATCGGCAGCAAATGCTGGCGGTACAAAAATAATAGTAGTATCAGCTCCTGCTTTTTCTACAGCTTCTGCAACTGTATTAAAAACTGGAAGATCTAAATGTGTTTGTCCACCTTTTCCTGGTGTAACTCCACCTACTACATTTGTTCCATACTCAATCATTTGGCTGGCGTGAAAAGTACCTTCACTTCCAGTAAAACCTTGAACTATAATTTTTGAATCTTTATTTACTAAAACGCTCATGCTTATATTTTTTGTACCATTACCTAAAGGCGTTTCTCACAGAGAAATTTAAATGGCGTGATTTTATTAATTCATCACAAAAGTAAGTTTTATGATGGTATTTTAAAAAGTATTTTAAATTTAATTTTATTAAAATAAAGACATATTCAAGATGTTCTCGTCAGCCTCTTGACTAATTTGAAAAACTCGGTGTATTTTTTGGTCTTTAACTTCAACAATTGAAATAAAATATCCTAATGGAATTGCTATTTCTGGTTCTTCTATAGTTGTACCGAAAATAGTATATCTCACCGCACCTTGATTAGTATCAGCAAATAAATGAGATATTTTATAGGTGAATGAAAAAAATGATTCTTTTATACCTAGTAACATATTAGAAAAACCTTCATAATCTAATTTAGCCACACCTTTACTACTATTCCAATCTATTTCACAATCTTTATGAAATAACTCTAATGCAACAGGTTGGTTATCTGCTTTAGCTAAGTTTAAATTATAAAATTCACTTATGATATCTTTTGTAGACATAATTATTTAAGGTTTAATTTTTCTAATATTGACGGTAATCTTCTTAAAAGCGCTAATTCTTTTAATTTATTTCTTGACTCTTCAATAGGTGTTCCAAAATAGGACTTTCCTCCTGCTACTGATTTAGTTACTCCTGTTTGTCCCATTATAACGGCTTTTTTACCGATAGTAATACCGCTATTAGTTCCTACTTGTCCCCAAATAGTCACTTCATCTTCAATAATGCAACATCCTGCAATACCTACTTGCGATGCAATTAAGCATTTCTTACCAATTATAGTATCGTGACCAACTTGAATTTGGTTATCCAATTTTGAATCTTCGCCAATAGTTGTGTCTCCAGTAACTCCTTTATCAATAGTACAACCGGAACCAATGTGAACTTTGTTTTCTATTACAACGCGACCACCAGATAATAATTGATCAAAACCTTCAGGTCTATTTTTATAGTAAAAGGCATTTCCTCCTATTATAGTACCAGATTGAATAATTACATCGTTACCAATGACAGCATCATCATTAATAGTTACATTGGCGTGAATTATACAATTATTACCAATAGTTACATTGTGACCTATAAATACATTAGGTTGAATAACCGTATTTACACCAATCAATGCACTTTCAGATATCGATTGATTAGCTTGTCTAAAAGGTTTAAAGTGTTTGGTAAGCTTGTTAAAATCTCTAAACGGATCATCACTAATTAGTAAGGCTTTGCCATCTGGGCATTCTACCTTTTTATTAATTAAAACAACAGTTGCTTTACTTTGTAAGGCTTTATCGTAATACTTAGGATGATCTACAAAAACAATATCTCCTGCTTCAACAACATGAATTTCGTTCATACCTTGAATTGGGAAGTCTCTATCACCAACAAAATCGCAATCAATTAAGGTTGCGATTTGTTGTAATGTGTGAACTTGTGGAAATTTCATGAATTATTCCTTAACACGTTCTTTATAAGTTCCTTTAGCAGTCTCTACTTTAATCTTGTCTCCTTCATTAATAAATAAAGGTACATTTACAGTTGCTCCAGATTCTACAGTTGCAGGTTTAGTTGCGTTTGTAGCGGTATTCCCTTTAACACCAGGTTCAGTTGCTGTTACTTCTAAGATTACCGTTGCTGGCATATCTACAGATAATGGCATCTCATCTTCTGTATTAATTAGAATAGTAACTACTTCACCTTCTTTCATTAATCCAGGATTGTCAATTGCCGCTTCTGGTAATGTAATTTGTGTGTAATCTTCTGTATTCATAAAGTGAAAAATATCACCTTCTGGATATAAGTACTGAAATTTGTGAGTTTCTACACGAACATCTTCTAATTTATGTCCAGCAGAAAATGTATTATCAATAACCTTCCCTGTTGTAACACTCTTTAATTTTGTTCTTACAAAAGCAGGTCCTTTTCCTGGCTTTACGTGTAAAAATTCTATAATTTTAAATATATCGTGGTTATATCTAATACATAACCCGTTTCTAATGTCGCTTGTTGATGCCATAATTTAGTTAGATTTGAAGTATCCTTTCATAATACCTCTATGTGAATTTTTAATAAATTGTAAAATCTCGTCACGTTCTGGCGTCGCTTGCATTTCTGCTTCTATAATACGTGCCGCTTGTGTATTGTTATAATTTTTCTGATAAAGAATACGGTAAATATCCTGAATCTCTCTAATTTTTTCAGTTGTAAAACCTCGACGTCTTAAACCTACAGAGTTTATTCCTACATAAGAAATTGGTTCTCTACCGGCTTTTACAAATGGAGGAACATCTTTCCTTACTAAAGTACCACCAGTTACAAATGCGTGATTACCTACCGAACAGAATTGGTGTAAAGCAGTCATTCCTGCTAAAATAACATTGTCTCCAATAGTAATATGTCCTGCCAGTGTACTGTTATTTGAAAATATACAGTTACTTCCAACAATACAATCGTGTGCAATATGGCAATATGCCATAATTAAACAGTTATCACCTACTACTGTTTTCATTCGGTCTGTAGTACCACGATTAATTGTTACACATTCTCTAATGGTAACATTATCTCCAATTTCGGTAGTGGTATCTTCGTCTTTAAATTTTAAATCTTGAGGAACTCCTGAAATAACAGCACCAGGAAAAATATTACAATTTTTTCCAATACGAGCACCTTCCATAATAGTTACATTACTTCCAATCCAAGTTCCATCACCAATAACAACATTATTACTTATAGTTGTAAAAGGCTCAATCACTACATTTTTTGCAATTTTTGCGCCTGGGTGAATATATGCAAGAGGTTGATTCATATCTTTTTATTTGAATATTGGTTTTTTCGTAAATGTACTAATTTATTTTACTTTAGAAATTTGTGCCATAAGTTCCGCTTCTGCACATAATTGTCCATTAGCATAAGCATAACCCTGCATATGACAAATACCACGACGAATAGGCGTAATTAAGTCACATTTAAAGACTAAAGTATCTCCAGGTACTACTTTTTTCTTGAACTTAACTTTATCTATTTTCATAAAGAACGTTAAGTAGTTTTCTGGATCTGGAACCGTACTTAAAACTAAAATACCACCAGTTTGCGCCATAGCTTCTACAATTAATACACCTGGCATAACTGGAGAACCAGGAAAGTGACCTTTGAAGTATTCTTCATTCATAGTCACGTTTTTCATACCAATAACACCAGTTTTAGTTAATTCGAAAATCTTATCGATTAACAAAAATGGTTGTCTGTGAGGTAACATATCCATAATTTGATTCACATCCATTAAAGGCGTCTGATTCAAATCTACATTTGGCATATTATTACGACGGTCATTTTTAACTAACTTAGATATTTTCTTAGCAAATTGTGTGTTTACAAAGTGACCTGGTTTGTTAGCAATTACTTTTCCGCGTAAGCGAATACCAGTTAAAGCTAAATCTCCAATAACATCTAATAACTTATGTCTTGCAGCTTCATTTGGATAATGCAACGTTAAGTTATCTAAAATACCATTTGATTTAACTGTAATTTCATCTTTACCGAATGCAACTTTTAAGCGTTCCATAGTTTCTGGAGATAATTCCTTGTCAACATAAACAATAGCGTTATTTAAATCGCCACCTTTTATTAAACCGTGCTCAAGTAAAGCTTCTAATTCGTGTAAGAAACTAAAGGTTCTTGAATCAGCAATTTCAGTTTTAAAATTTATAATCTGATTTAAAGTCGCATTTTGAGTTCCTAACACTTTAGTACCAAAGTCCACCATAGTAGTAACTTGGTATTCTTTAGATGGCATAATTAAAATTTCACTACCACTTTCTTCATCGGTATAAGAAATAACGTCAGTTACTACATATTCTTCTCTAAATGCATTTTGCTCTTCAGTTTCAGCTTTTTCTAAAGCTTCAATAAAAAACTTAGATGATCCATCCATAATTGGTGGCTCAGCAGCATTTAATTCAATTAAAAGATTGTCTATATCTAAACCAACACAAGCCGCTAAAACGTGCTCGCAAGTTTGAATAGTTACACCATTTTTTTCTAATACTGTGCCTCGTTGTGTATTGGTAACAAAATTAGCATCAGCAGCTATTTCTGGCGCACCTTCTAAATCTATACGTTTAAAAGTGAATCCTGAGTTTACTGGTGCAGGTTTAAATGTTAATGTCACATCTTGACCTGTATGAAGTCCAACTCCTGTAAGAGAAACTTCATTTTTAATAGTTTGCTGTTTCTGCTCAGTTTTAACTATTCCCATAGATTTTCTTTTCTAATTGATTAATTGATTTGGCTAATTTGGGTAAATTTTTAAAGTATACATACGATTTATTATAATCGCTGTAACCTAATGCAGGAGAACCTTGTAATGTTTCCCCATCTTTTATATTTCGTCCTATACCAGACTGTGCTTGTATACGAATATTATTTCCTAAAGTTAAGTGACCTGCGATACCAACTTGTCCACCAATTTGGCAATTTTCGCCAATTTTAGTTGAACCTGCAACACCAGTTTGTGCAGCGATAACAGTATTCTTACCAACTTCTACATTATGTGCAATTTGAATGTGATTATCCAACTTAACACCTCTTCTAATAATGGTACTTCCTAAAGTTGCTCTGTCTATAGTTACGTTTGCACCTACGTCAACAAAATCTTCTAAAATAACATTACCAATTTGTGGTACTTTATCATATTCACCTTTTTCATTTGGTGCAAAACCAAAACCATCGGCTCCAATAATACTACCTGAATTTATAGTGCAACTGGACCCTATAATACAATCGGAATACACTTTGGCACCTGCATATATTACAGAGTTATCACCAATTGTAACATTATCGCCTATGTATGAATTTGGATATACTTTAACATTATTTCCTAAAGTCACATTTTCTCCAATGTATGAAAATGCACCTATATATAATTCTTCACCAAGTTTAGCAGAATCTGATATAAAGCTAGGCTGCTCTATGCCTGATTTATTCTGTTTAATTTGGTTGTAGTAATTTAATAAGGTTGAAAACGCTTTGTAAGCGTCGTCTACTTTTATTAATGTTAAACTTAACTCTTGTTCTGGAGTAAAGGTTTTATTAACAATTGCAATAGATGCTTTTGTGGTATATATATATGAGGTATACTTCGGATTGGCTAAAAAAGTTAAAGAACCTTCTTTGCCTTCTTCAATTTTAGATAGGGTTGAAACTTCTACTTGAGAATTCCCTTCTATCTCGCCTTCTAAAATACCGGCTATTTGTTCTGCTGTGAATTTCATTACTCGCAAAAATATAAAAAAATCTTACAATTGTTCTTTAGGAAAGCACATATAATATTTTGTCACAGGTTTTGACAGTGCTTTTAAATTTAATTGATCCGATGCTTTAACGATATCTTCTGTTTTTCCTGTCTTATATAAAATGGAAATGTTCTGTTTTTTCTGCTGATACGCTTGATTTGTTACTTCTCCTGTAAATACAAAATAGTCAGCTTCTGCTTCTGAGATTTTGTATTTATCAATTAAGTTTTGTTTGTGTAACGCTAATTTTTCAGCTTTAAAAGTCTTCTTTTTTAATTTGATTTTTAATAAATCGCGATTTAAAATCATTTTACACAAATTACTTAGCACAAAATCGTCGTGATATTGCCAGGATTTCATTGCCGAAATAATATCGTAATCATCTAACTGAGCGAATAATTCTAAACTTTCTTTATTAAATTCATTTAGGCCAATTTCATTTTGAAGAAAATAAGATAATGGTTTACTCGCTTCCAAAATCTCACCGTTTTTACTTAATTCTTTAGCACGTTTTAAAACACGAATAATTAACTGCTCGGCTACTAAACTTGTTTTATGTAAATACACTTGCCAGTACATAAGTCGTCTGGCAACCAAGAATTTTTCAACGCTATAAATTCCTTTGTGTTCAATAACTAAATTGTCATCTTTTACGTTTAACATCGTAATTAAACGCTCACTATTAATATTACCTTCACTTACACCTGTGTAAAAACTATCACGTTTTAAATAGTCAGCGCGATCAATATCCAATTGACTTGAAATTAGCTCACACATAAAGTTTCGATGATATTCTCGCTTAAAGATGGAAATGGCTAACGTTAAACTTTGGTTAAATTCAGCATTTAATTCTTCCATAAATAACAATGAAATTTCTTCGTGAGAAACCCCATTTACAATACTATGTTCCATAGCGTGGCTAAATGGACCGTGACCAATATCGTGTAATAAAATGGCGATGTAAAGTGCATTTTCTTCAGCTTCGCTAATCTCTATACCTTTAAAACGTAGTACATTAACGGCTTTTTGCATTAAATGCATACAACCAATGGCGTGATGAAAACGCGTATGATGCGCACCTGGATAAACCAAGTAAGATAATCCCATTTGGGAAATCCTACGAAGACGTTGAAAGTACTTATGTTCAATTAAATCGAAAATAACCGAATTAGGTATTGTAATAAATCCGTAGATTGGGTCGTTAAATATTTTAAGTTTGTTACTTGCTTGCAAACGTTTCGTATTTATTAATAATTTTAGACACAAATATAATGAACAATATACATATTCTTTGGGTTGATGATGAAATCGACTTACTTAAACCACATATCTTATTTTTAGAAAAGAAAAACTACAAGGTAACAACCTGTACAAGTGGTTCTGAAGCGATAGAATTAGTTGATGAAACCAATTATGATATTGTTTTTTTAGATGAAAATATGCCTGGTTTAACTGGTTTAGAAACCTTAAACGAGATTAAGGAAAAACACAGTGCTTTGCCCATTGTAATGATTACAAAAAGTGAAGAAGAATATATTATGGAAGAAGCGATTGGTAATAAAATTGCCGATTACTTGATTAAACCCGTAAATCCGAATCAGATTTTATTAAGTTTAAAAAAGAATTTAGATCATTCAAGATTGGTTTCGGAACGTACCACGATTAATTACCAACAAGAATTCCGTAAAATAGCTATGGATATGGCTATGGTAAATTCTTATGAGGAATGGATTAGCTTATATCAAAAACTAATTTATTGGGAATTACAGTTAGAAGAAATTGAAGATGCGAGTATGGTTGAGATTTTAGAATCTCAAAAAAACGAAGCCAATATTCAGTTTGGGAAATTTATAGATAAAAACTATCCAAATTGGTTTAATGGCGATGATGCACCTCTTCTATCTCATAAACTATTCAAAGAAAAAGTAGCGCCAGTTATTGGTAAAGATCAACCTACACTTATGATTGTGGTCGATAATTTACGTTACGACCAATGGAAAGCTTTCGAGCCAACCGTAGCAAATCATTATAAAAAAGTTGAAGAAACGCCCTTTTACAGTATACTTCCAACAGCAACACAATATGCACGTAACGCCATATTTTCTGGTTTAATGCCAAGTGATATGGAAAAATTGCATCCTGAATATTGGAAAAACGATACCGATGAAGGTGGGAAAAACCTACACGAAGAAGATTTTTTACGTGCACAATTAAAGCGTTTAGGTTTACAAGGTTTAACCACAGAATATTATAAAATCACGAATCTTAAAGCTGGAAGAACTTTAGCTGATAATTTTAATGGTTTAAAAAACAATGATTTAACTGTAGTTGTTTACAATTTTGTAGATATGTTATCGCATTCTAAAACCGATATGGAAGTCGTTAAAGAATTGGCTTCTAATGACAAAGCTTATCGTTCGTTAACCCAAAGTTGGTTTAAAAACTCGCCGTTATTAGAAATGATTCAACACGCGCAACAATTAGGTTTTAAGTTGATTATCACTACAGATCACGGAACTATAAACGTGAAGAATCCAAGTAAAGTAATTGGTGATAGAGACACAAGTTTAAACCTGCGATATAAAACTGGACGAAGCTTAAGTTATGAGGAAAAAGAAGTTTTAGTGGCTAAAAATCCAAAAAACATTCATTTACCGACTATAAATATGAGTAGCTCGTTTATTTTTGCCAAAGGCGATTCATTTTTTGCATATCCAAATAACTACAATCATTACGTTAGTTATTTTAAAAACACGTACCAACACGGTGGTGTTTCTTTGGAAGAAATGATTATTCCGTTTGTAATTTTAGACCCAAAATAAAGTGAGTATTACCTATAGTTTAAACGATATTGATTTAGCTGTAAATCATATTTTAAAGCATTCTAAAAGTAAAGTGTTGTTGTTTGATGCCGAAATGGGCACAGGAAAAACAACGCTTATCAAGGCTTTAGTAAAAGCTTTAGGTTGTCAAGATGATGTGAGCAGTCCTACATTTTCATTAGTTAATGAATATGTAGGTACCGACTCTAAAATATTTCATTTTGATTTATACCGTATTGAAGATACCGAAGAGTTATACGATTTTGGTATTGAAATGTATTTAGAAGATGATGCTTATTTATTCGTAGAATGGCCTCAATTATTAGAGCCTATTTTAGAAGATTCGTATCAAGTAGTTTCAATTAATTTGGACGAAAACCTAAATAGAGTTTTAGAATTAAAAAATTCGCTTTAACTTTAACGGTACATTTTCAACTTTAGCGATACACAAGTATGTCACAGCCAAAAACACCATTTTCTAA
>DAISIZ010000042.1:0-375 GCA_036821745.1 Aurantibacter sp.
TATTAATTTTCTCTTCATCTTCAGGTGTCATTAAAGGAATTAATTCTGAATTAGCATCTATATCCTGTAATGACAAACTGTCAAGTGTTAAAAATTCTGATTTCTTCATAGGTATATTTGAGCCATTGTGTCATTAAAAAAGAATAACCAATGTCTGTTTTATAGTTGTAATAATGTAAAAAGCTATCTTAAAAGTAATTATGTACAATTCAAGATAGTCTTCTATATATAAGTCAATATATATGCCAAGCTAAACCTTAAAACGATTTAATTGTATCTTTAGTAGTTCAATTTACGATTCCAGCTTTACATATTGTATATTACCTGAACACTAATAATATTACTATGAAAAAAACCTTACTCATTGTATTGATT
>DAISIZ010000042.1:385-16029 GCA_036821745.1 Aurantibacter sp.
ACCGAAGAAGCAAATTTCAAATTAGAAAGTAGTGCTTTTTTAGTTGAATTTGAAAAAGACGCAGAAGTTGCTCAAAAAAAATACCTTAATAAAAGTATTGAATTAACAGGAATTACAACAGAAGTTTCAATAAGTACAATTACCCTAAATAGTATTATTTTTTGCACACTTAATCCTAACCAAAGCCATCAAGCAACTTTAAACAAACAAACAACTATTAAAGGACGCTTTATTGGATATGACGACCTATTAGAAGAAATCAAATTAGATCAAACAACAATTCTTAACCCTTTATTACATGAAACACCTTTTACTATTATTAACATTTTTACCCTTGTGTGTATTTGCGCAAGATGACTTATTAGCCGAAATTGACCAAGAAGTAGATAGCGTGACAGAAACTATTGCTACTTTTAAAGGTTTGAAAATTGTAAATTTTGAATCGACTAAACTAACTGCTAAAAAAGAATTTACTTTTGTTGTAGCACACCGTTTTGGAAGTTTAGAAAATGGTTTTGACAACTTTTTTGGATTAGATGAAGCTGTAACACGATTAAACTTTATTTATGGATTATCAGATAACGTGAATATTAGTCTATCTAGAAGTTCTAACCAAAAAATCTATGAAACCGCTATTAAATACAACATTCTAAAACAACAGGACAATGGCTTTCCGTTTACACTTGTTGGTTATCACTCTTTAAACGTAAACTCTTCTTTAGATAAAGCCAACCTACCTAAATTAAAGTTTAACAATAGACTTGGTTATACTGTACAAGCACTAATGGCTAGAAAATTCAACAAAAAATTATCTTTAGAATTTATTCCAACGCTATTTCACCAAAACTTAGTGTTTGACCCTAATCAAGACAACACACAATATGCGCTTGGTTTTGGAGGTCGTTATAAAATAAGCAAACGTTGGTCTTTTAATGCCGATTATGGTTTACACTTAAACCGAGCTAGTAGTTCTCCTTTTAGAAACCCATTATCTATTGGGTTTGATTTAGAAACTGGTGGTCACGTTTTCCAACTGCATTTCACTAATTCTCAGGCTATGAATCCTAATGGATTTTTAGGAGAAGCAACTGGAGACTGGAGTGAAGGCGACATTTATTTTGGTTTTAACTTAAGCCGTGTATTTTAAAAAAAGAAACTATGAAAAAAATTATATATTCCCTTATAGCAATTACAATATTATTTAGTTGTACTAATGATAGCGTAGACGATTTATTAGAACCTATACCAACGACACCACTTGTCGCCGGTACGCCAATTAGCTTTAATACAAACATTAAGCCTATAATGACAAACAATTGTGTTGCTTGCCACACAAGTCCACCAATTAATGGCGCGCCTTTTGCATTAGTAACATACAATGATGTAGTTACATCTGCCAATAACACATTAATAGAACGTATTTCTAAACAGCCTAGCGAAAGTGGATTTATGCCTGTTGGAGGCACAAGACTTCCACAAAATTTAATAGATATGATTACACTTTGGAAAACAGAAGGTTACTTAGAAAATTAAAAAAAACACTATGAAAAAATTACTATTATTATTTACAGTTTTATGTGCCACAGTGAGTTTAGCACAAACTAAATACTTAACAAAAACTGGTGAAGTTACTTTTGAAGCTTCTGTACCTTCTTTTGAAGAAGTTAAAGCAACCAACAAAAACACGACTGCTATTTTAAATGCCGATAATGGTGAATTTGCAAGTTTGGTACTAGTTAAAGGCTTTCGTTTTAAGAATGCATTAATGGAAGAACATTTTAATGAAAATTATGCTGATTCAGATGATTTCCCGAAAGCTAAACTTAAAGGAACAATTAAGAATTTCTCTATAAACAATTCAAAAACGACATTTACTGCAACTTTAAATTTCCATGGTAGAAAGGTTACACTTAAAGACCAACCTATTGCAATAACAACATCTAATAATGACATACTATTAAGTGGAGAATTTATGGTAAATGTTAATGATTTTGGTATAGAAATACCAAGTGTGGTTAGCAAGAAACTATCGAAAGATGTTAAAGTTAATTTCAAATTTTCATTAAAGAAGAAATAAAAAACAACTTTCTAAAAACAAAAAACCTGAATGTTAAACATTCAGGTTTTTTTACACACTAATTTTAAGTAAACTTATTTACTTAAATACATTTTACGTCTTGAATAGATATCGTAAAACTCATCGTCTTTTAAGCTATCAATAAATAAGATACTTTCTCCTGTACTCTTCATTTCTGGTCCTAAGTTTTTATTTACATTAGGGAACTTGTTAAATGAGAATACGGGTTGCTTAATAGCATAACCTTCTAATTCTGGGTTAAAGTCAAAGTCTGTTACTTTCTTTTCACCTAACATTACTTTAGTTGCATAGTTTACGTATGGTTCACCATATGCTTTTGCAATAAATGGCACTGTACGAGATGCTCTTGGATTTGCTTCAATGATATATACTTTATCATCTTTAACTGCAAACTGAATGTTAATTAATCCAACAGTATTTAAAGCCTTAGCAATTTTATGCGTGTGGTCTTTAATTTGTTGCATTACTAAATCACCTAAGTTAAATGGTGGTAATGTAGCGTTAGAGTCACCAGAGTGAATACCACAAGGCTCAATATGCTCCATAATACCAATAATATAAACATTCCCATCTGCATCACAAATAGCATCTGCTTCTGCTTCTATGGCACCATCTAAATAGTGGTCTAATAATAATTTATTTCCTGGAATAGATTTTAATAAATCAATTACATGCTCTTCTAATTCCTGCTTATTGATTACAATTTTCATTCCTTGTCCTCCTAATACATAAGATGGACGCACTAATAATGGGAAATCTAATTGGTCTGCTAAAACAGAAGCTTCGTCTGCACTTTCTGCAATTCCGAATTTAGGGAAAGGAATATTAAGTTCCGTTAATAAGTCTGAGAAACGTCCACGATCTTCAGCTAAATCTAAAGAATCAAAAGAAGTTCCTAATACTTTAATACCGTATTTAGATAATTTCTCAGCTAATTTTAAAGCTGTTTGCCCACCTAATTGTACAATAACACCTTCTGGGTTTTCATGACGAATAATGTCATAAATATGTTCCCAAAACACAGGCTCAAAGTATAATTTATCAGCTGTATCAAAATCGGTAGAAACCGTTTCTGGGTTACAGTTAATCATAATAGTTTCGTAACCACATTCTTGAGCGGCTAAAACACCATGAACACATGAGTAATCAAACTCAATACCTTGTCCAATACGGTTTGGACCTGAACCTAAAACTACAATCTTTTTCTTTTCTGTTACAATACTCTCATTATCTACATAAACAGTTCCGTCTGGTTTTTCAATTTCAGCTTCGAATGTAGAATAGTAATAAGGTGTTTTTGCTTTAAATTCGGCAGCACATGTATCTACTAACTTGTAAACACGGTTAATATTTAGCTCTTCACGTTTGTTATAAACTTGACTTTCTAAACACTTAAGCATGTGTGCTATTTGTCTGTCACCATATCCTTTTTGTTTCGCTTCTAATAATAAGTCGCGATCTAAATTGTCTATAGTATATGTAGAAATTTCTTTTTCTAAGTTGAATAATTCCTCGTACTGACGTAAAAACCACATATCAATTTTAGTGATTTCATGAATACGACTTAAAGGAATTCCCATAGCAATAGCATCGTAAATTACAAACACACGATCCCAACTTGCATAGGTTAATTTTTCTATGATTTGTTCATAGTTATTATATCCTTTTCCGTCTGCACCTAAACCATTACGTTTAATCTCTAAAGATTGTGTTGCTTTATGTAATGCTTCTTGGAACGAACGTCCAATTCCCATTACTTCACCAACAGACTTCATTTGAAGTCCTAAAGTTCTATCTGAACCTTCAAACTTATCAAAATTCCAACGTGGTATTTTTACAATCACATAATCTAAAGTAGGCTCAAATAAAGCCGATGTAGATTTTGTGACTTGATTTTCTAATTCATCTAAAGTATAACCTATAGCTAATTTAGAGGCAATTTTTGCAATTGGGTAACCTGTTGCTTTACTCGCTAATGCCGAAGAACGAGATACACGTGGGTTAATTTCAATAGCAATAATTTCTTCTTTTTCGTCTGGACTTACTGCAAACTGAACATTACATCCACCTGCAAAATCTCCAATACTACGCATCATATGGATAGCCATATCACGCATTTTTTGATACGTTGTATCACTTAAAGTCATTGCTGGAGCAACTGTAATAGAATCTCCAGTATGGATTCCCATTGGGTCCATATTTTCAATAGCACAAATAATAACAACGTTATCATTAGCATCACGCAATAACTCTAATTCGTATTCTTTCCAACCTAATAAGGCTTTATCAATCATTACTTCATGAATTGGAGAAATCTCTAATCCAGTCGTTAATAACCTATCAAAATCTTCTTCGTTATGAACAATTGCAGCACCAGCTCCACCTAACGTAAACGATGAACGAATACATAAAGGGAAACCATACTCTTGTGCTATTTCTTTACCTTTTAAGAAAGAGGTAGCATTAGCTTGTGGCGCCATTGGAATACCAATTTTAGCCATTAAGTCTTTAAACTGATCTCTATCTTCAGTAATATTAATAGCATCGATGTCTACACCAATTAATTCTACACCAAAGTCTTCCCAAATTCCTTTTTCATCAGCTTCAATACATAAGTTTAATGCCGTTTGTCCTCCCATAGTTGGTAAAACTGCATCAATATGCGGATGATTTTTAAGGATTTTAATTATAGACTTGGTATTTAATGGTAATAAATACACGTGGTCCGCCATAGACGGATCAGTCATAATTGTTGCTGGGTTAGAATTGATTAAAATGGTTTCAATTCCATCTTCACGTAAAGAACGTAAAGCTTGAGTTCCTGCATAATCAAACTCACAAGCTTGACCGATAACTATTGGTCCTGAACCAATAATTAAAATAGATTTTAATTTAGAATTTTTTGGCATAACGTTGACATTGAGCTTACAAAGCTAATTTAAAAAATGATGTAAAAAAAGGCGTTACACCTAAGTAACGCCTAATATATATTATGAATAATGAATCATTTATTGAATCATTTATTTCTTATGTCTCGTTTCCGATGACACAGATATTTTCTTTCTTCCTTTAGCACGACGACGTGCTAACACTTTTCTACCATTAGCAGAAGCCATTCTTTCTCTGAAACCATGTTTATTTCTTCTCTTTCTTTTCGATGGCTGAAACGTTCTTTTTGGCATTGTCTTATTTTTTTAAATCTGAATAGTAATTATTTTGTTCGTTTTAGTTCTTACCCTAAAACTGAGTGCAAATATACAAAGTCTTTTTAATGTAGCAAACCTTAATTTATTTTTTTTGAAGGTTTTTTAATTATCGCTTCTTTCAATAAAATTTAGTTTCTTTGCAACCTGAAATAAATCACAGCAAACCTAACAAATAAACAACATGTTTAACAAGAATTTTAAACTTATTATTGCCGCATTAATTATTGCTTTTGCAGTTTACCAATTTACTTTAGGAAATATAGGTAATGGTATTATGTACATATTACTGTCTTTAATATTCGTATTCTTATATTTTAAGAATGAGTTTATCCTATTAGCCTTCTTAAAATTAAGAAAGCAAGATTTTGATGGCGCTAAGAGTTGGTTAAATAAAATTAGAAACCCTGAAGCTGCTTTAATTACCAAACAACAAGGTTACTACCATTTTTTACATGGTATTATGGTATCACAAACTGATGTTAACGAATCTGAAAAACGATTTAAAAAAGCCGTTAGCTTGGGATTAAGTATGGATCATGATATGGCAATGGCTAAATTAAACTTAGCAGGAATAGCATTTACTAAAGGTAGAAAACAAGAAGCTACTATTTTACTTAAAGAAGCGGAAAGTTTAGATAAACAAGGTGTTTTAAAAGACCAAGTTAAAATGATGAAAGATAATATGAAACGTCCTCAAGGTCCAAAACAACATTATGGTCAAGGCGGACAAGCACAATCGGCAAGAGCGCAACGTCGTGCTTCTAAACGATAGTTTGAAAACTAAATACAGTATTATAAAAAAATCCACTTTACTATTAAAGTGGATTTTTTTTATGTTTTAACATAATTTGAAAACTGCTCTTGTAATAATTTTAACTTCGGGTGAATATAAATCTCACAAAAAGGCTTATTTGGGTTCTTTTTATAGTAATTGGTAATCTGTTCCCGAGAAGCTTCAAATTGATTAAACTTTAACACCTTTGTTATTAATGGTGCTTCAAAATTAACTTGTTGTGCTTTTAGTAACAATTCTAATTCTGGTTTTTCTTCATCTGTAAAATAATAAATTGCCGAACGATACTTGCTAAGCATAGAATGATTAGAGGTACTTTTGTGCGTGTACAAATGAATTTCAACTAAAATCTTAAGCGGTATTATTGAAGGATTAAAATGTACAATAACAGCTTCGGAAAACGATTGATACTCATTTACAGAAGCGACAAAACCTTGCTCTACCCTACTTACGCCTTTTAACTGCTGAAAAACAGCTTCGGTACACCAATGACAACCGCCACCAAAAGCGATTTTTGCGGTATCGTTTTTCATCTTAATAATTTAAGAACTACACGATAACATTGAGCAACCTACTTTATTTCTTGCCCATTCTGGACGCTTAGCAAACCATTTATTGAATTCCGGTTGCTCGTCGTAAGGTTTTTTTAGGAGTTGATACAATTCATCTATTAAATTATAATCACCTTTATTAGCCTCGTCTATGGCTAATTGACTCATATAATTTCTTAGTACATATTTTGGGTTAACCGCATTCATTTTTATTGTACGATCTTCTTGAGTGATATGCTCTAAATTTAAACGCGAAGCATACACTTTAAACCAACTACTCCATCGTTTTTTGATGGCATCAGTTACAGTTTTTGGTGCATAAAAAGCATTTTCTATAATTGTAAACCAATCGTTATAAGTGTCTAAAGTTATGTTTGGAAGTGTTCTAAAAAAGATAGTCATATCGGTTTCTGTTAGCTGTAAACAGTCTTCCAA
The DNA here is from genome assembly GCA_036821745.1 of Aurantibacter sp. Classification (GTDB taxonomy): domain Bacteria; phylum Bacteroidota; class Bacteroidia; order Flavobacteriales; family Flavobacteriaceae; genus Aurantibacter. The sequence goes on from DAISIZ010000042.1 coordinate 7,469, forward strand.
TTCTAAAATAATTTTAGCATCGTTAGGATTATGAATAGTAAAGCCTAATTTTTCACGCATCATATTAATGTATTTATGTTGCGAGCTTTCGGCAAAATTTTGAAGGACTTTTTCTAAACCTCCAGCTTCACCAATTAAAGGATACAAAGCATTTGCTAATTGGTATAAATTCCAAAGTACCACATCTATTTGCGCTCCAAAACGGTAGCGTTTATTTTGACTGTCAGTGGTATTTGGTGTCCAACCTAAATCGTAGCCTTCTAACCAACCGTAAGGTCCGTAATCTATGGTTAAACCTAATATAGACAGATTATCAGTATTCATAACGCCATGTACAAAACCAACGCGTTGCCAATGGATAACCATTTCTAAACTACGTTGTGCTACTTGGTTAAAAAATGCGACATAGGTGTTTTTATCAATAGTCTCATTACTAATTAATTCTGGGTAATGATTTGTAATCGTATAATCGGTTAATGTTTTAAGTGTTTCTGCATCTTGGCGTGAAGAAAATATTTCAAAGCTTCCAAAACGTAAAAAACTTGGTGAAACACGACTTACAATAGCACCTTTCTCGTAAGCAGGATTTCCATTATACATCACATCACGTAAAACCTCATCGCCAGATAAAGCCAAACTTAATGCTCTGGTAGTTGGCACACCTAAATGATACATAGCCTCACTACACAGATATTCTCTAACCGAACTACGTAAAACCGCCAAACCATCGGCAGTTCTTGAATAAGGTGTTGCTCCTGCGCCTTTTAATTGCAGTTTCCAATTCTTATTTTGATTTTCAACCTCAAATAAGTTAATCGCTCTTCCATCGCCTAACTGTCCTGCCCAATGTCCAAATTGATGCCCGCCATAACACATAGCATAAGGCTTTGTAACTTCTAAAACTTTATTTCCTGTAAAAACGTTTAGGAAATCGTCGCTTTCAGAATCTACTTTATCGATACCTAAATGTGCTAACATATCATCTGAAATATGCAACATTTTAGGATTTCTTGTTGTTTTTGGTGTTACAAAACTATAGCAAGCCTTGGCAACTTGTCTTGGTGTATTTTCAAGATTAGCATCTGCTGGAAGTTGGGTAGTAAAAATTGACTTAGGCTTAAGTTTCATAACGTGCTTTTTTACAAAGATACTTCTATATATTTTTTTTGAAACCTATTTTAATAAATCGAAATCACAAAAGCTTATTTAATTATTTCGTTGAAATCTCTTATCTTTAATTGCTTGTTTCTTCAGAAACTATATAAAACTTTACGATAATTTAAATGCATATTCCAGAGATACCAAACATTATTCATTATGCCATTCCTTTTTTTGCTATGACTATAGTGTTAGAAGTTATACTAACTGTTAAGTCAAAAAACCAACACTATAATTATAAAGATGCTGGCACATCTATTATATTAGGTGTAGGTAATGTTCTTATAGGACTATTAAGCAAAGTCATAGCTTTAGCTGTGTTTTATGGTGTTTATAATGTTTTTCACTTTATAGATATTCCTTTTTCTTGGTGGGCTTGGTTACTGCTTTTATTTGCCGATGATTTTTGTTATTATTGGTTTCACAGAATTAGCCACGAAAGTCGTTTATTTTGGGCAAGTCACGTAGTACATCATTCCTCTAAAAAATTTAATTTAAGTACAGCTTTAAGACAAACGTGGTCTGGCGGATTTTACACCTTTATTTTTTGGATACCATTAGTTTTCATTGGCTTTCATCCTATTATGATTCTGACGCAAATGTCTATTAGTTTAATTTATCAATATTGGATTCATACCGAATTGATACATAAAATGCCAAAATGGTTTGAAGCAATTTTTAATACTCCAAGCCATCACAGAGTTCATCATGCTACAAACGCACAATATTTAGATAGAAATCACGCTGGTATATTTATTATTTGGGATAAACTGTTTGGAACTTTTGAAGCTGAAAAAGAAACACCCGTTTATGGATTGGTTAAAAACTTTGAAACCTACAATCCAATAATTATTGCTTTTAATGAATGGGTAGAATTATTTAAAGATATATGGCTTACTAAAACCAGCATTTTGAACAAAGTAAAATATCTTTTTAAGCCACCAGGTTGGCGCCACGATGATAAAAGTATTTTGTCTTCGGATTTAAGAAAAGAATGGGAAGAGAAGAATACATTATAAAAAAAATGCTCCTAAACTAATTAGGAGCATTTTTTTAAATTATACTAAGCGTTTAAATTCTTAAAACGCATACTGAATACCAGCTGTTAGAGTTTCTAAAGACTGTAATTGTGTACCGTTTACATTCTGATAAATTGGGAATGCATACTCAACACCTAAACGTAAACCTTTTAAAGCTCCTTTTGGCATTAAAAAGTTTAAGCCTAAACCAGATCTAATAAATTCACCACCAGAATTACTTTTATTGGCAGTAATAATCATATTTGGATTTAAATCAGGATTTGCTCCTTTAATATTTTCAACCACTTTACCTTCTAAACGTCCTGAAATACTTACGTAATCCATCGCTTTTAAAGCAAACCAAGAATTTAATGAATATTGGTCACCTAAAGTGTAACCATTTTTATTTTCATCAACTCTAAATAATCCTTTAAGCTGAGAACCAAATGACCAATTGTTTCCTTGTGTTAAATATGTAAATCCAGCTTCAAAGTCTACTGTACCACTACCAATTTGCATTGGGTAAGGCAAAATAACTTCTTTTCCCTTAGATGACGGTGTTAAATCCTTATTATCAATAGAACCAGTAGGAAGAGAAATTGCAAAATTACCGTGTACTTTAGAACGTTTTTTTGAATAAAAGTTATAAAGTAAACCAACTTTTGTGTCTCCTAAACCAGAAGAAGATGTTCTAAAAGTCTTTTTCATAGCTGTAAAATGATCCATTTCCATTGAAATAAAATTCCCCATTGCAAACAAGGTTAACTTTTGCGTTGGCGCATACATAACACCTAACATATGCATTTCCATTGGCATATTAGTAGGCGTTACCACATACTTTCCGCCGTTTGGTTTTAATAAACTCTGTGGTGTAGCTTCTTGATCTTCGACTAAAATATTTTCCATATTCATAGTCATATAACGGTAAGACACCATAAATTCTCCTTTGCCGTGTGTATGGTCTCCCATTACAGATATTGGCGCATGACCATCCGGTCTGTTTCCTGAATATTTAACTAATGTATCTTTTTTTGTTTCAGTTTGAGCAAAAGTAATTGCTGTCACCATTAAAGTAATGGCTAATAAAAATTGTTTCATTTTGTAATTTTAAGAATAATAAGTATATGTTTTGTATTTTCTAATTAACTAAAACACGTTATTGGTGGTCTTAAAATTTTAGTATTGAACAAAAAACCATAATGATCTTGAAAATAAAAAACAGTATATTTTTTTGGTTCACTTAATCTTAAAAAAGGATAATTAAGACCATTTTGAAAATATAATGGATAAAAAGCTTCTGGAAGTTGGGTTAAAGCTAACTGATTACCATCATTAGAATTAACAGATGCAATTTTTATTTTTAAATGACACTTACCATTACACTTTAACTCTGGTTTTTCTTTATTAATACAATAAGTATCAATAATGTAATTTAAATTAGACTGAAAATAAGCCACATAACCAACAAAGTAAATTGGTCTTGCTGCAAAAGCAATAAAAAGACATATGAATGCAAAGTGTTTCAGCTTCTAAAAATTTGTGCAAATATACACTCAATTATATATTACACCATAAAAAAAGCAACCTTTAACGGTTGCTTTTCTTTATGCTCCTAACTTGATTAAGCATTGTTTTAATTCGGGGTTTGTATAGACTAATGATTGAATGAAAATTTTAAGTTCTTCAATTTCATAAGGTAATAATCGCTTTAATGCTTTATCTACTTCTTTATAAAATAAATTGGCATCAAAACTTACTTTTTTGAGTACAATTTTAGTGTACTCAAACATTGCTCTTGCCATATTCATAAGTATTGATTAAAGTATTTTTGGGTATAGGCTTTTCGTTTTGTTTAACATTCTAAATATAATTAAATATTTTGATTAAAAACTAAGATTTTTACAAAAAATTAACTTATTACCCTAAAAATTAACACTTTTAACCGATATAACTAAAATAACTTTACTTTTATAGACCACTCAAAATTAAAGGTGGACACTACTATACCATCACTATTTGTCCCAACAGCTTGCATCCATAAGGTTTGACCTTCTCCGGTTTTAATTGCTTCATTTAAAGCATCATCTATTTTAAGACCATCATTACAAGTAAACGTAATTATACCTGTTGCCTTTTTGGTAAATGCAGCGTTATTACTGGTTACTAACATAGATACCTTTTTTCCACTTAACTTAATTTTCATCATCATTAAAGCACCAGTGGCAAACTCTGCAGCCATACCTTGCACTGCCCAAAACATAGACTTAAATGGATTTTGATTAATCCATTTATGTTTAACGGTTGTCACACATTGTTTTTCGTTTAAAACTTTAGTTCTCACACCACAAAAAAATGCCGATGGTAGTTTAAGCATCGTAAATGTGTTGAGTTTATTAGGCGTAAGCTTCATATATAGTATTGTTTTGAAGCTAATTTACTGAAAAATAATCACATTGCACTTGTTAAAAAAATGTTAAAATTAAGTACTTTGCATTGCATAATACCTTTTAAAAGATATATATTTGTATAAGAAACTATTATATACTTTTTAAACCATGTATAATTCAAACATAAAAAACATATCAAGTTTAATACACTTATCGTCTTTTGCACGCTTTATATTCCCATTTGGAAACTTTGTAGCACCAATTGTATTATGGTCTTTAAATAAAGATAAATCGGAATTTATAGATGAAAACGGTAAAGCCATCATCAACTTTCAATTAAGCATTTTAATTTACACGGTTGCCTTAGCTATAATAAGTATTACATTATTTGTATTTGGTGTTTTTAATAGTTTAGATTTTTTAACAGACAACACTATTAACAATTTTAATATCAATTTTAATGAACCTTCAACACTACTCTACTTTGGTGGATTAATTGGTGTCTTTGCTTTTATAGGGTTCATTGTAGAATTACTTCTTATAATTTTAGCCAGCTTAAAAGCAAGAGATGGCGAATTATACGATTATCCGCTTACTATAAAATTCATTAAGTAAGCATAAACCATTTGTATTATGAGATTATTAACACACAACATTATATGAAAATAGAAAACACAAAAGCGCAAATGCGAAAAGGTGTTTTAGAATATTGCATTCTGTCGGTTTTAAAAGACAACGATGCCTATGTTGCTGAAATACTAAACACGCTAAAAGACGCAAAGCTACTGGTTGTAGAAGGAACTATTTATCCTTTATTAACACGACTAAAAAATGCGGGATTATTAAGCTACCGCTGGGAAGAAAGCACTTCTGGACCGCCAAGAAAATATTATGGTTTAACAGAGACAGGACAATTATTTTTAAAAGAATTAACGACAACTTGGGACGAATTACGCCACGCCGTAAATATGGTTACCACGATTAAAACTAACAACGATGAATAAGACAGTAAATATAAATTTAGCCGGTTTATTTTTTCATATAGATGAAGAAGCATATCTTAAGTTACAACGCTATTTAGAAGCTATAAAACGCTCGTTTACAGACTCTCAAGGTCGTAGTGAAATTGTAAGTGATATTGAATCGCGCATTGCAGAATTGTTTAATGAGCGTATTAAGACCAGCAACCAAGTTATTGAATCTAAAGAAGTTGAAGAAGTCATTACTATTATGGGGCAACCTGAAGATTATTTAGTAGATGATGACATTTTTGAAGATGAACCTCAGCCTCAATACCAACGTAAAACCTCTATTAAAAAGCTATTTAGAGATACCGAAAACTCTTATGTAAGTGGTGTATCTTCTGGTTTAGGTCATTATTTAGGTATAGATGCACTATGGATTCGTTTAATATGGGTATTATTAGTCTTTGGTTTAGGTACAGGATTTTTAATCTATATCTTATTATGGATTTTTGTTCCTGAAGCAAAAACGACGACTGATAAACTTCATATGACAGGAGAGCCAGTTAACATTAGTAATATTGAAAAAAAAATTCGTGATGGATTTGACAATGTTTCAGAAAATATAAAAAATGTCGATTTTCAAAAACATGGCGATAACCTTAAAGCGGGTTTAGAAAACGTTTCGGATGCTGTTAGTACTTCAGTAAACCGTGTAAAAAATAACTCGAATTTAAAAAATAGTAGCACCACGTTTTTTGACACCATTAGCACAATCATAATGACCTTTGTGAAGCTTATTGCAAAGTTTATTGGTTTCATCTTAATGTTTGCAGGTATTGCCACATTTGTAAGTACCATTGTAGGAATTATATCGGTTGGTATTGTACAAACCATACACATTCCAGGATTAGACTTTGTAGACCTTGCTAACAACTCTGGTTCGCCAATTTGGTTAATATCTGTGATTGCGATTTTATTTATAGGAATCTTAGCCTTTTTTATCTTCTACTTAGGTTTAAAAATGGTGGCTCCTAAAAGTAAATCAATAGGAAACCCAGCAAAGTATAGCTTATTAGGACTTTGGTTAGCGTCTTTAATTGCTTTGGTTTACTTAGGTATTAATCAAGGAATGAGCTTTAAAGAAAAAGCAACATTAACTAATACTGAAGAGTTATATAATATTAAAAAACAAGATACTTTAAAAGTAACGATGACTTATAATGATATGTATAGCGATTCGTTTTATAAAGATGATGATTTTGAAACGGTAACAGATGAATTTGGTCAGCAAGTCACTTTTTCGCAAGACATTAGATTAATCGTAAAATCTACACGTGATAGTGTTGCGAGCATTAAAGTGAAAAAATCGGCTAATGGTTACACCTTTGACAAAGCAAAAAATAGAGCCGAAGATATTTCGTACGGTTATGAATTAGTTGGTAACGAATTATTATTAAACAACTATTTCTTAGTTAGCAATAATGTCATAGAAAAAGGACAAGAAGTTGAAATCACGCTTTACTTACCTCTTGGAAGTTTACTTTATGCAGATGAAAACACCTATAGATACCATAGAAACTCATCACGTTATTCAGATATTTTAGATAACGGACAAGAAGAACACTATCTAACCGTTGAAAAAAACAAATTGATTTGTAAAACTTGTGAAGATGAAGATCACGATGATGATGATTTTGAAATTGATGTAAATATTAACGGTAAAAACGGAACGATTAAGTTTAATTCTGATGGCATAAAAACATCAAATGAAAACTTAGAACTAATTATAGATAGTACTGGAGTAAAATCGACTTCAGATAATTTAAAAATAAATATTAACGAAAACGAGATTAATATCAACTCTAACACCAATTAATATGGTTGCTTTAGCTAAAATTATAGTCGCCCTAATTCTTAGCATTTTGACTTAACACCTAATTAAGTCGTAAAAAAATAAAACCGTTTTAAACTTTGCAAAAAGTTTGGGACGGTTTTTGTTTATATTTGTCGTAACAATAAAACAACACATGAAAAACACATTATTCACACTACTATTATTAGTAACTATTAGCACATTTGCTCAAAACAAAGAAAAAATAAAAGGTAGTCGCGAAGTGATAAAAGACTATAAAGTCATTGAGGCTTTTAAAAGTCTTAATTTAGGTGACGATTTAGAAGTTAGATTACTTCGTAGTGACGAGCCAGCTATTGAAATTACTGCCGATGATAACTTAATTGATGTAATTGCAGTAACTAATACAAATGGTGAATTAACCATTACTAATACTAAAAGAATTACATCATATAAAAAACTAGATATTACAGTTTTTTATGTAGATGATCTTGAAACAATTAATCTTAAAAACAAGGCTGAAATACACAGTGATGTTACATTAAAATTTAATAATTTAACGATTACAAATTCAGATGAAACTAAAACATTTTTAACGGTTAAAGCTGACAAGTTTAAATTTACAAATAACCAAGATAGTCAAGCAAAACTTAACATTACTTCGGATGATATTACTTTAGCATTAAACGACAATAGTTCTATTGAAGCCTTATTAAACGGTAAGCAAGCCGCCATAGATATGATACAGCGTGCCGAAGCTAAAATTGAAGGTGATACAGAAACTTTAGAGCTTAACATAGACAACTCTTGTGAGTTTGATGGACGTAAACTAACATCTAAAGATGCCAAATTAACTACAAACAATCGTTGCGAAGTTAAAGTAGATGTAAAGGATAATTTAGAATTAAGTGTTACAGGAACTTCTAAAGTTTCAATTTATGGAACACCAAAAATCAACTTAGTTAAATTTGAAGATGAAGCTATTCTTTACAAAAAGAAATAACATACTTTAAACCATTACAAAATGATTAATCCGAAAACACTGTTTTCGGATTTTTTTGTACTTTTTAACACAATAAAATTAAAATAAGTCAGTTATAGAAAAAAACTCACCAATGAAAAGCATAAGCAAATTACTTCCAGAACTTTATTTATTAAGCGCTACATTATACTATTGGTC
>DAISIZ010000043.1:0-7956 GCA_036821745.1 Aurantibacter sp.
ATGTTTTAATTTGGATTTGTTCATTTGGTTTTTGTTTAATCGATTAGTAATTTAAATTTAATGATTGTTTAGTTATTAATAAATCAGTTTTGAGTAAATGAGCCTTTTTAAAGAGTCAAATATGTATTTTAGTTAGTTTGTCTAATTTTTGGAAAGTAAAATCAGCTAAGACAAAAAAATAATACATATGTTGGTTTTAACGATTTAATTTTAAGTTTATTATAATTTGATCTAAAACAAAAAAACCTTCAAGAAAATCTTGAAGGTTTTAGAGTAGTATAAATTTTAATTCTCAGTCGTTTCAGCGTCTGGAGTTTCACTTGGCGCTTCTTCTGGCTTCGCTTCGTTAGCGGTGCGAATGGCTTTAAGTGTTTTGTATTTGTTTTGCCACAGACTTAAGTTGTCTTTATGTTTGGCAATGTTTTTATGCACATCTTTAACTAAAGGATTGTCGTCTTTAACGTTGCTAAAAAACTGTAAATTGTTTTCTAACTGGTTAATTTCGGCACGAACTTCGTCCATTTTCTTACGGATAAAGTTTTGTTCGTTATCTATTAAACGCGAATCTTTAGCGGTTGCAAAGTCCTGAATTTTATTCTCGAACTTAATCATTTCAGCTTCGGTTTTATTTAAGTCTAACTGGCCAAATAAACCATCTAAAGCGTTATTGAAATCATTTTCTATAGCACGTTTATTTCCTGTTACACGACCAATAGTTTTCCATTGGTTAATGTAATCTTTAATGGTCGTTAAATCTTCTTTTTGCTCGCCTTTTAAGCTAAGTGCTTTTACTTCTTCTAATAAAGTAGTTTTATTGGTGTAAGCCGTTTCTTCAACTTCACTTGACTTGTTTCGTTCTGCTTTTAAGCGGTCAAAATAATCATTACAAGCGCCTTTAAACTGTTTCCAGATTTTGTCGCTGTCTTTTCTTGGTACGTGACCAATGTTACGCCAATCACTCTGAATTTTCTTCATAAGTGGTGTAGTAGCTTGGAAATCGTCGTTGGTTTTATTGGCTTCGGCAATGCTAATTAACTCTTGCTTTTTAGCTAAGTTGTTTAACTGCTCGCTTTTTAAACTCTTATAGTAATCGTTTTTACTGCGGTTAAAAGCTCTAACCGAATCTTTAAACTTTGCCCAAGTAGCTTCGTTAACTTTAATGGGCACTTTACCAGCTTTAAAGAACTCCTCACGAAGTGCTTCAACTTGCTTAATTTTATTTTGCCAGTCTTTATGTGAGTTTCCAGTATCTTCGGCAACCACATCAATTTTAGCAATAATCTCGTGTTTGTTTTCTAAATTTTTAACGTATAAAGCATCTAATTGCTTGTAGTAATCTTGACGCTTGTCGTTAATTTTACGAGACGCTTCTTTAAAACGTTCCCAGATTGGCTCACGATGTTCGCGTGCAACAGGACCTAAATCTTCTTTCCAAAGTTTGTGTAAGTTCTGTAATTCTCTAAATGAACGGTTAGTGTTATCGTCTTGTGCTAATTCTTCGGCACGAACAATAATTTTTAATTTCTTGTCTAAGTTATGTGCAAAATCTTTGTCACGTAAATCGCGATCTAAATGTAGTAAGTCGTAAAAACGTTCTACATTAAAATGGTAACTGTTCCAAGCGTTGTTATACTTGTCTCTTGGAATGTTTCCAGTTTGTTTCCACTGGTCTTGCAATTCCTTAAACTGCTTGTATTTGGTATTCATATCCTCGTCATTATTGGTCACTACTTTCATAGCTTCAATAATGTCAAGACGTTTAGAAAGGTTGTCTTTTAACGACTTTTCTAAATTTTTATAATGTGCTTGTGTTTTTTGTCGGTAGTCCTTGAAAGCATTATTAAAACTACGTTTAATTGGGGTAGAGTAGTGAAAGTCAATTTCATTACCGCCATTGGCAAGAAATTCTTCTTTTTTCTCATTAACCAATTCATTAAACTTTTTGTCAAAAGCATCTTTAATTCCATTAACGTGCGTTTTAATGGCTTGAATTTTTTGCTTTTCGACTAAGTTCTCTAATTCAATGACTAATTCGTCTAAAGATAAAGTCTCATAGTCCTTTTCTTCAATTTCGTGACGTTCTTCAGTACCTTCAGCTTCAGCATCTTCGGCATTAGAATTGTCAATTTCGTTAATTAGTTCGTCTTGAACTTCTGGTGTAGTTGCTTTAGTATCAATTACTTCGTTTCCATCTGCTTCTGGCAGGTTATCTTGCTCCGACATTTTAAAATGTGTTTAATGTTATATATTTAATGTTTAAATATAAGACTAACCACTAAAAATACAAAGCGTAGAAGGAAATTCGTTTAACGATTCCATATTTCCCAAGCTTTTTCGGCTTGATATTCCAACATTTTTAGTCCATTTACAATGGTTGCATCTTGGGCTTTTCCTTTGGCTAAAAACTTAGTTTCGGCAGGATTATAAATTAAATCATATAAAATATGCGCGTTGGTCACATGTAAATATGGGATATCTGGAAATGCATTAACATTTGGACTTGTGCCTAAAGGTGTACAATTGACAATAATTTTATGATCGTCAATCACTTTTTGGGTTAAGTCGCTGTAATTAAGTTGTCCTTTTTCGGGATTTCGGGATACCATTTTAAAGCTAATACCTAAATTGTCTAAGGCATACGCTACGGCTTTACTTGCGCCACCAGTTCCTAATATTAAAGCTGATTTGTGATGCTTTTCAAGATAAGGTTTTAACGATTTTTTAAAACCATAATAATCCGTGTTGTACCCTTTGGTTTTTCCGTTTTTTAAGACTTTAATTGTGTTTACGGCTCCAATTTGTACCGCTTTAGAATTCATCTTATCTAAACAAGGTATAATGGCTTCTTTGTAAGGAATAGTCACGTTTGCACCGGCAAGTCCTTCAGTATTAAAAACCGATTTTAATTGGTCTTCAATAGGAATGTCGAAGTTTTCGTAAGTGGCATTAGTAATGCTTTCACGGTTAAATTTTTCAGTAAAGTAGGTTTGCGAAAATGAGTAAGAAATGTTTTTTCCTATTAGACCAAATTTACGCGTTAAGTTGTTTGTTTCTGTGTTCATAGTATGCTAAGGCTATTACAATACTAAAGCCTAATATAGCATATGCAAAAGCTATACCAGTATCTATATTTAATTCGGGGAAATATCTTTCGTAATTTAATAAAATAGGATTGCCTTTAGTGTCTAATAAAGGATTATTTAAGGCATCGTTTTTAAAAATCTTGGTTTTAAATGGCCAAACCACACCTAAAGAGCCAATAATAAAGCCAATTATTGAAGCAATTGTGACACTTTTATAATGTTTTAAAATGTAGTTTAATATGTGCGAAAATGTGACCAATCCTGCAACCGAGCCTAATGTGAATACGATTAATATTTTTAGCATTCGCATGCGTTCAATATTATTCCAAAAGCTGAAATCTCCCTTAAATATTTCAAAAGCCGTATCATAAAGTGCATTCACCGAATCGACTAACAATAGCACATAATTTCCTAATAAAATTAAAATGAAAGAACCAGAAAATCCTGGTAAGGTCATTCCTGAAACGCTAATCATTCCGCAGAAAAATACGAAAATTAAATTGTCATTTTCTTTCGCTGGGTTTAAAAAGCTAATGCTTAAACCTAAAACAATACCAATTAGTAAAGCGGTAATGGTGGTTTTTCGCCAGTCTTTAAAATCTTTACTCATATAAACGATTGAGCCAACAATCATCCCAAAAAAGACACTCCAAACATAAAGTTCGTAATGACGTATCCAGTAATCCAAAAGCTTAGAAATACTAAAATAACTGATAATCATTCCTAAAAACAACAGGCTTAGAAATGGCCCATTTACATACTTGTAAAACAATTTAAAACGTCCTTTTAAAAGAAGTTTTAACGCTTTGCCATTAAAACGTTGCAAGGAATAAATAAACTCTTCATAAAAACCAGCCACAAAAGCCACAACGCCACCAGAAACACCTGGAACTTTATTGGCTGCGCCCATTACTAAGCCTTTAAAGACTAATAATAAACGTTGTGTTATGGTTTTTTTGTGTGCCATTTATGCTTTTTGTCCTACTATTTCTAAAATAAAAATTGTTAAAAATCCTGCAATCATTAATCCAATTGCCGGAACTGTATCGGCAGTTGCTAATTGGTTTAAATCCATATACTGTTGTGGTAAAATGCTTTCTTCTACAACGGCTTTATAACTATCAAAATCTTGTGCTTGTTTTTGCATAACAGCCAAAGTTCCTTTTGTTGATATGTCACTAAATGAACTCACTAAACCAGTGTCGTCACTCATCACACTAACGGTTTGTTTCCAAGGCCAAATTTTATTTAAAGAGCCAAAAATAAATCCTGTTAATAATGCAAGTGTGGTATTCTCGTAGTTTTTAAATAACCACTTTAAAAGTTTGCTAAAACTTAATAAACCGACTAAAGCACCTATAGCAAAAATGATAATTTTCTTTAGATCGAAATCGTGAAACGCATTACTTAAGGTTTTGTAGGCGCCAAGAATAACCAAAATAAACGAGCCTGAGATTCCTGGTAAAATCATAGCGCAAATGGCTAATGCACCTGCAAAAAATAGAAAATAGGTGTTGGTATTACTACCTAAACTTGGTAAGGTTGTAATGTAATAGGCGAGTAGTGTACCCACAATAACGGCAATCCCAGTTTTTATAGACCACGATTTAATTTGTTTTCCTACAAAGTAAATACTGGCAATAATTAATCCGAAAAAGAATGCCCAAATTAAGACGTGATGTTGTTCTATTAAGAATTTCGCTAAACGCATAAAACTCACAAAACTAATGATGATTCCCAAGCCTAAGGCTAATAAGAAATTTCCATTTAGTGCTTTCCAAAATGGTTTTACACCTTCGGTTTTTAGGGTTTTAAATAAGGAAATATTAATGTTACTTATTGAAGAAATTAATTCTTCATAAATACCAGAAATGAAAGCTATTGTTCCACCTGAAACGCCAGGAACAGCATCGGCTGCGCCCATAGCAATTCCTTTTAAGCCTATGGTAATGTAATCTTTTAGTTGTCTTTGCATTAAAACTTAATTAAAGCTTAAAGGTATGCAAAATATAAAAGATGATGAATGGCTACTTAAACTTTTTTATCGCATTTACATACAAAGGCGAAGTGTTTACTAAAGGAAATAATTCTTCAATAATCATTAAGTGCTCTTTGTCAAAACGCATTGCGTTATTTAAGTGATAAGTTGCTTTTTCATTTTCGTGTAATTGAAAATAAATACCAGCTAAACGAAATTCAATTTCAGCATTTTCTGGATGATATTCCATAGCCTGAATTAAATTAAACATTGCGCCTTCAGGTTCGCCTAATTTTACTAAAATATCGGCTCTTGATAACCACGTTTCTAATTCGTAGTTTCCTAATTCTATGGTTTTTTTGAAACCACGCTCAGCTTCTTCTAAATAAGATAACCTGTGATTAATTTTAGCGTAAAGCTTCCAGTAATCTACATTTTCTGTATCTATATTTATTGCTTTGTTGATGTAATATAAGGACTTTTGGAAATTACGTTGCTTGTAGTAAAACTTCGTAATAGCAATCCATCCTTTATCTAATAACGGATCTTCGTGAACCGTTTTGTAGTAATATTTAACGGCTAATTCTGTATTCCCTAATTTTTCGTGACACATTGCAATGCGTAACAAAGCAAAAGAGGTTGGGTCTTCTAAAGTTAAGGTAATGCTGTAGTTTTCTACAGCATCGTTAAATTTTCCTAACTTTTCTAAAGCACGACCTTTTTCAATGTAAGCACCAACAAACGTATCGTCTGAAATGATGGCAAAATCGAATGCCGCAATGGCTTTTTTGTATTCTTTTAAGTTGAAGTGTTGCTTACCAATTTGGTGCCAAGCGACTTCAGAATATGGATTTGTATTCACATAACTGTTTAAGAAGGTAATCGCTTCACGACTTTCTTCTAAAAATTCAAAACAGTAAATAGCATTGTATAACGACGCGTAATCGTAAGTATCAAACTCTAAACATTTAATGAAGTTCTGTTTGGCGTCTTCAAATTGGTCTAAGAATAAATATTCCATTCCAATTAAAGAGTAAATGTCGTTTTGTTCCTCACTACTTAATTCTAAAGCTTTCTTTAAAAAGGTAATGGCTTCAATATGCTTGTCTTCTTTAGATAATAAATTGGCTTTTTGAATATAGACTTCTTCGTTAGTTGGTTCTAACTGATGTAACTCGTCTAATAACTTATTAGCCTTGTTTAAGTTGTTTTCGAAAATAAACACTTCAATTTGAAACAATTTTAAATTGCTTGAAGTTGGATGCTGGTCAAGTCCCATTTTAATGGCTTTTTTAGCCAAGTTAACTTTACCAGAATTTAAATAATGGTGAATGATGTTTTCAAATTCATCAGAATCGAAAAACAATAAGCTATTGGTTTTTAACATAGATTCGAACTTTTTAATCGAAACTGTGTTGTGTGGTTCTTCTTGACTAAACTCCATACGTTTTGTGTTTAATTACACTAATAAAAATAGAATGTATTTAGCTTTGGATAGCAAAACTGAAGAAATGTTTTTAACAAAGTAATAAACATTTTATAGGTTTTGAAAAACGGTTCGCTTTGGGGCTTTCCCTTTTTTAAGGCTTATTTTTTTACTTCTATTTGATTAAGAAGCTCAATAATAATGCCACAACCTTTTATAATTTCCTCATTAGTAATGGTTAATGGTGGTGTAATACGAATGGCTTTTGGTTCGAACAACAACCAAAATAAGATTAAACCTTGCTTTTGTGCTTCTAAAACCACGTGATTAGTGGTTTCCATTGTATCTGTAATAACGGCTAACATTAAACCTTTACCACGTATTTCTTTAATTAACGGATGTTTTAAGTGTTTACGAATTAATGCTTCTTTTTCAAGCGTTTCTGTCATTAAGTCACTTTCTGTGATTTCCTTAACGGTTGCTAATGCCGCAGCGGCAATAACAGGATTTCCACCAAAGGTTGTAATGTGTCCTAATTTGGGGTTATCCATTAGTTCACTCATTAATTCTTTGGAAGCTGTAAACGCACCAATTGGCAAACCGCCACCTAATCCTTTTCCTGTCACTACAATATCTGGAACGACATTATAATTTTCAAATCCAGAGAAAGTTCCTGTACGACCAATTCCTGGTTGGATTTCATCTAAAATTAATAAAGCGCCAACCTGTTCGCATTTGGCTTTTACTTTGGTTAAAAAGTTGTTTTTAGGTTCAATAAAACCTGCGCCACCTTGTATGGTTTCTAAAACAACACAAGCCGTTTTTGTGGTGATATGTTTTAAATGTGGTTCGTGATTAAATGTGATGTGACTAACATCTGGTAATAATGGTCTGAATACGCGTTTACGTTCTTCAAAATCCATTAAACTTAATGAACCCATAGTGTTTCCGTGATACGCATTATGGGCAGCAATAACTTGACTACGACCTGTGGCTTTTCGGGCTAATTTTATAGCACCTTCAATAGCTTCGGTTCCAGAGTTTACCAAGTAGGTTTGGTTTAACGGTTCTGGGAAATTCTTAGCTAATATTTTAGCTAATTCAACGGCTGGTTTTTGCACGTATTCGCCATAAACCATAACGTGTAAATACTGTTCCGCTTGATTTTTTATAGCATTAACCACTTTAGGATGACAATGTCCTAAACTACACGCCGAAACACCTGCAACAAAATCTAAATAGGCTTTGTTGTTGGTATCGTAAACATAACAACCTTTAGCGTGAGAAACCTCTAAAGCTAATGGATGTGGTGTGGTTTGTGCTTGGTAATTAAAAAAATCTTCAGTCATTATTTTGGCGACTTATTTGAAATCTTCTTCTTTTTCTTTAAGCTAGTGCTCTTACTTTGTTTTTTCTGTTCTTCAGCTTCAATAAGTTTGTTGTCTTCTTCTAAAATAGATTCTAAAGAT
>DAISIZ010000043.1:7966-16025 GCA_036821745.1 Aurantibacter sp.
AATACTACGTGATGCTTTAGGCGCTTCTTCTTTTTGAATTAAATTCTTATCTTCAGCATACTTGTCGGCATCTTCAATACGTTTTATTAAATCTTCATTAAAGAATTCTTCTTCAGGTTCAGGTTCTTCAATACCTTTAATAACAGGTAAAGTGTAAGTTTCATCTTCACTAAATAAATCTTCTACACTTTTTGGTCTTTCATCTTCCCGCCAATCAAAACCTTGCAAAATACGTTCCTTTTCGGGTACTTCATTATCAGGTGTCATATCAGCTGTTGGTTCCAAAATACGCTCAAATGTAACAATGTCGCCTTCTTCAAAAGTAAGCAGTAAATCTGCTGAAATACCGTGATCTATACCAATTAATTCTCCTTTGTCATTTGTTGCATAAAAGATAGATTCTGCATTTTTAATAATATCTACTTTGTCTAATTCGTTTTTATCATTAAAAGTTCCTATTAAACGTTGTCCTTTTATTTGGTTGTATGCTTTATATAAAATAGAATCTTTACTTACTAAAAATGTGTTTTTAAAGACAATTAAAGAGTCTAAGTTCTCTGTTTCAGGATTGGCTTTAATATGAATGGTGTCTCCTGTAATTTGATTCTGTAAGTTCCAAAGCGCAGGTTTTTTTGTTTTAGTAAACGCATCAACTATACCATTATTAATTGTAATTAACTGTGTTAATCCTGTTGCGTGATTTACGTGAATAGAATCCGCTTTCCCACTTAAATCTGACTTATATAATTTTACATTTCTAAAACCACGTGTGATACGGTTTTCGGCTTTTCCTGTGACCATTAACTTGTTGGCGTGAATGTAAATACTATCTTTTTCTTGTATAGTAATGGCTAAAGCACGTTTGGTAATAAAAACAGAGTCTTTTGCTTTGTATACTTCGGCATAATGGCCTTTTATGATACTCTTGTTTATGGTGTCTGTAACAGTGATGTTATTGGTTGCTGAAGCAAAATTACGGGCACGATCAAAATATAAACTATCACCTTCAACTTGGCGATTATCATAATCAATTTTAGAATTCTTTTTAAAGGCGCCAACATCATTTTTAGTGTCGTAAAAACCACGTTCGCTGTATATTTTACTAACGTCACTTTCAATAGTAGACGGACCATACATATAAGCGTGTCCTGAATCTGAGTAGAAATCTAATTGTTTTGTTTTTAAAACATATTCAGGGTTTACTAATTTTACACGACTTAAAAAACGGTATTTGTTTTCGTTCATATAAAAACGACCAATACGACTGGTAATCGTTCCAGAAGTATCACGTACAACTGTTCCTCCAGATTTATAGAAAGCTTGTTGTTTTTCACGATTAAAATATAAAGTGTCAGTTGTTAGGCGTGAGTTTGGCTCTGTTAAAACAACATCGCCACTGGCAAATGCTAATTTTGTTTTTCCACTATACTCGGCATATTTTGCGACTAGGTTAATACTGTCTCCTTGTTTCATACTTACATTTCCGTAAGCTTCAATAAAATCTTCTTTTCCATAAAAAATGGCTTTATCACAAAACATATCAATACCGTCATGGTAAACGTGTACTTGCCCTTGGTTGCTTCGTGTTAAAATACTCGCACCTGGAAAATTCTCCTCATCGCGATCTCCAAAAGCTCCAGATTCTTTAATTTGAATGGTTTTACGTTCTTGGCTAATAGCATTTGTAGTCGTAAAAAGACTTATAAGTAGAACAATAAAAGCGTATATAGTATGTTTCAAAAGTGTCATATTTGCATCAAAAATAGCAATAATTATGGTTAGGTGTTTCTAACTTAACTTTTTATTAAAGGTATTTTGATTATGTAAACGTATGATAACAAAAAACCTGCCAATAGAAACTAAAAGCAGGTTTTGAATTATTTATAATTTAGAAATTAGTCTCTAAAAATAGTTTGTTTTCTGTCTGGTCCAACAGAAACTACTTTAATAGGTGTATCTAATTCTTTCTCTAAAAATGCGATGTAATCATGGAGCGCTTGTGGCAATTCTTCCTCAGTACTCATTTTAGTTAAATCTTCGTCCCAACCTTTAAACTCTTCGTAAATAGGTGTTACGTTTTCTGGCTCTATATTAAATGGTAAGTGAGAAATTTCTTCACCTTTATATAAATATTTTGTCGCAACTTTAAGAGTTTTAATTCCAGATAATACATCTGATTTCATCATCATTAATTGCGTTACACCATTTACATCAACAGCATATTTTAGGGCTACTAAATCTAACCAACCACAACGTCTGTCTCTTCCTGTTACTGCACCAAATTCATTTCCAATTCTTGCGATATCTTTTCCTGTTTGATCAAAAAGTTCAGTAGGGAAAGGTCCAGAACCAACACGAGTTGTGTAAGCCTTAAATATTCCGTAAACATCTTTTACTTTGTTAGGAGCAACTCCTAAACCTGTACAAGCTCCTGCTGCAGTCGTGTTACTTGATGTTACGAATGGGTATGTTCCAAAATCGATATCTAATAAAGAACCTTGTGCACCTTCAGCTAAAACTGTTTTACCAGCTTTTATGTTACTGTTAATGTATTCTTCACTATCTATAAATTGTAATTCTTTTAAACGCTCTACAGCAGCAAAGAATTCAACTTCCATTTCTGCTAAGTCATATTGTAACTCAACATTATGGAATTTAATCATAGCCTCATGCTTGTTAGCAAGGCTACGGTATTTTTCTTTCCAGTCAGCTAATTCTAAATCACCAATTCTAATACCATTACGACCAGTTTTGTCCATGTAAGTAGGACCAATACCTTTTAATGTAGAACCAATTTTAGCTTTTCCTTTACTAGCTTCACTTGCAGCATCTAATAAACGATGTGTTGGAAGAATAACGTGCGCTTTACGAGAAACAATTAGTGATTTTTTGTAATCAACTTTAAATTGATCTAAACCTTCTAATTCTTTAATAA
Organism: Aurantibacter sp.; assembly: GCA_036821745.1. GTDB lineage: Bacteria > Bacteroidota > Bacteroidia > Flavobacteriales > Flavobacteriaceae > Aurantibacter. The sequence continues at coordinate 10,902 of DAISIZ010000043.1, forward strand.
AAACCACAGGATCAATAACAACACCGTTACCAATTACGTTGGTAGATGTTTCATGGAAAATTCCTGAAGGAATTGTTCTTAAAACGTGTTTAATACCATCAAACTCTAACGTGTGTCCTGCGTTTGGTCCACCTTGAAAACGAGCAATGATATCATATTTTGCTGTTAATACATCGACAATTTTTCCTTTGCCTTCGTCTCCCCATTGTAATCCAAGTAGTAAATCTACTGCCATTTTAATTTATTTTAGTTGTCTGTTGTTGTGTTGTTTTTTGTGCCATAAAAATATAAAGAATGATTGTCAATGCTAATATCAAATACTTCTTCTATGGTTTTTTTTATGGACTGTATTCTTGGGTCGCAAAATTCGATAACTTCACCTGTGTCCGTTAAAATAACGTGATCGTGTTGTTTATCGAAATACGATTTTTCGTAATGTGCCTGACTTTGCCCAAACTGATGTTTACGCACTAAAGCACATTCCATTAATAATTCTATAGTGTTGTATAATGTCGCTCTACTAACGCGATATTTTTTATTTTTCATTTTGATATATAAAGATTCTATATCAAAATGCTCCTCGCTATCATAAATTTCTTGAAGTATAGCGTAGCGTTCTGGTGTTTTACGATGACCTTTGTCTTCTAAAAACTTAGTAAAAACATTTTTTACAATGTCTTGATTTTTTGATGTTGTCGTATCACTCATAATTGCGGTTGCGAATTTAAGGAATTTTTATACTCTAACGACTTTCTCAAGCCCATTAATTTTCTTTAGGTTGCTAATTAATTTTTTCAGCATGTTTTTATTTTTAACGATAACGTTAATTTTTCCAGTAAATACGCCATCATCGGTTTGAAAATTTAAGCTGTTCATATTCACGTGCATATTAGAAGAAATCACTTTAGTAATTTCATTTATTAAACCTAAATTATCAATTCCTGATAGCGTAATTTGTGCAGTAAATTCTTGTTGTGAAGAGTCTATCCACTTGGCAGTCATAATTCTGTAAGCATAATTAGATTGTAAACTTACGGCATTTGGACAGCTCTTTTTGTGTACTTTAATACCATCACTAATAGTTACAAAACCAAAAACGCCGTCACCAGGAATTGGACTACAACATTGTGCTAAGGTATAATCTAAACGTTCTTCTTCTTTTCCAAAAACTAATAAATCGTACTTGTCAGTAACCTCGTCTTTATCAATATCTGGATTGGTTGTGCTACTTTTTCGGGTGATTTTATTCTTTAAAAAAGACACTAAAGCATTGCTTCGCGAAGAGGCATAATCTTTAATGGCAGCACTGTCTATAGTGCTAATTCCTACACGATAAAATAAATCTAAACTTGTTTTTAAGTTGAAATGATTTACCATTTCATTAATAGATTTTTCGTCAAGTTTTATTTTAAGCTGCTTTAATTTTCGGCGTAAAATTTCTTTTCCTTCTTCTGCAATTTCTTTCTTCTCTTCACGTAGAAGCGATTTAATTTTAGACTTTGCTCGTGAAGTTGATACATAATTTAGCCAGTTTTGTGTTGGCTTAGCATTTTCCGAAGTTAAAATATCGACTTGATCACCACTTTTAAGTTCGGTACTTAATGGGACTAATTTACCGTTTACTTTGGCGCCTCTAGTTTTCATACCAACTTGCGTATGAATATTAAAAGCAAAATCTAATGGTGTTGCGCCTTTAGGTAAAGACTTTAAATCTCCTTTAGGTGTAAATACAAAGATTTCTTTGGAGTATAAGTTTAGTTTAAACTGCTCGACAAAATCTACAGCATTACTACTACTGTTTTCTAAAGCTTCCTGCAAGCGATTAATCCAAACATCTAAATTGTCTTCTTTATCGTTGGCGTTTTTGTATTTGTAGTGTGCTGCATAGCCTTTTTCTGCAATTTCATTCATACGTTCACTACGAATTTGCACTTCTACCCAGCGACCTTTTGGTCCCATAACGGTAATGTGTAATGCTTCGTAACCTGTACTTTTTGGTGATGAAATCCAGTCGCGTAAACGAATAGGGTTTGGGATAAAGTGATCGGTAACAATAGAATAGATTTTCCAAGCGACAAACTTCTCATTTTTAGGCTCGGCACTGTAAATAATTCTAACGGCAAACTTGTCGTAAACTTCATCAAAAGTAACGCCTTGTTTATCCATTTTTCGTTTAATAGAAAAAATAGACTTAGGACGTCCCTTTATTTTATATTCAAGATTTTCTTCGTCTAAAGATGTTTTTATAATGTCGTTAAAACTCTTTATATATAAGTCTTGTTCTTCCTTACTATCAATAAGTTTGTTTTCAATATCAGTATAAAACTCAGGATTGGTATATTTTAAACCTAAATCTTCTAATTCAGTTTTAATGTTATACAATCCAATTCTATGAGCTAATGGCGCATAAATATATAAGGTTTCACTGGCAATTTTTTCTTGCTTGTCAGGACGCATACTTGCCATAGTTTGCATGTTGTGTAAACGGTCGGCAATTTTTATAATAATAACACGTACATCATCATTTAATGTCAATAACATTTTACGGAAATTTTCCGCTTGTAAAGACACATCTTTATCGTGTTTTAAACTGGATATTTTAGTTAATCCATCTACAATACGTGCAATGGTTGGATTAAATAAATCTTCTATAATTTGTACTGTGTAGGCTTCATTGTCTTCTACCACATCATGTAGCAATGCGGCAGCAATAGAAGTGGCGTCTAAACCAATTTCTTGAGCTACAATTTTAGCTACGGCAATAGGGTGGAAAATGTAAGCTTCACCACTTTTACGACGTTGTTCTTTATGTGCATCTACAGCAACCTCAAACGCTTTTCTTATTAGTTTTTTATCATCCGTTGATAACGATTGGTAACTTACTCTAAGTAATTCTTTGTAGGCTTTTGTTATTGCTGCATTTTCTTGTTCTATCTCTATTTCTGTCATAACGTAGGTTGGATGGTTAGCTTGCTTAAAATAAAAGTACGATAAAAATATATTTTTATCGTACTTAATTATAGAAAAAGCTTGTGCTTTTTATTTCTGCTTCTGGTAATAGTTTTTACTTTTTAAACCCATACCATAATTGTTTAACCCAGCGGCTAATAATTTAGACTTGGATATATTTTGTTTATCAAATAAAATCCATTCGCCACCATTTAAAAATATACGTTTTACAAAGGTGCGTTTACTGCTAATTTTATTCGTAAACGGTAATAATGGTCTAAAAGTGGTCGATACTTTTACAATACCGCGCTTCGTTTTAATTTCTTGGTATTTTTTATTCGGTAATAATTTTCCGTTGGCATCGGTAAAGCCCATAATTTGTATGGATGCAAAAACACCATTCTTAGGACTGTAAATATTATATGGTTCTAAATCTAGTGTGTAGAATTTCTCATTTTTTTCAGTAGCAACAAATACAATTTTCTCATAGGTAATGGCTTTTCCTGGCTTTCCATTATCGTTTTCATAAAACTGAACTCTAAACAATGTAGAGAATTTACGCTTTTTAGTGTTTTTACGATTACGCTTGCGCCATTCTTTTGCTTCCGTTTTTATTGGAACGTATAACTCAGTTAAACGTTTAGGTTGCTTTTTTGCATTAGGGAAAAACACCGCAATTTCCGATTCTACAGTTGGTAGCCAACATTGATGGTAATCGTTGTGGTGAATTGGATCAACCTCTTCAATTTTAAATTTTCCCTTTGGTGTTGCGGTTAGAGTAACTTCGTCTAATTCATTTGCAAAAGATTCTAAGCTTATGGTTTTTTCTAAGTTGGTTGTTGGTAGTTTGATATTCTTGTAACCTAATGCCGAAATATATAAGGTATCAATATCACTGTACATTTTTTTAGTGAATAGAAACTCACCGTCATCATTGGCAAATATACCGTTTCCGTTTCCAAATGAAATAGTGGCAAATGGGACAGGGTATTTCGTGTCTTTATCTATTAATTTGGTTTGCGCTTCCGCAGAAGTAAGGCTAACAAAATAATAGACTAAAAGGATAAATAGGGACTTTCTCATAAGTGTAAAAATAAAGGTTGAATATAAGTATTAAAGCGAAATGTATGCCAATCTATAGGATAGAATTTATTTAGCTTAAATTAATAACGATTTTCAAACTCTATAACTTCTAAATTTTCAATTTTAGTATCGTCAATAGTAAATCTTAGCATAGTGCGGACTTTGTGAAAACCATGTTTTCCAGCTGCGCCAGGATTCATGTGTATTAAACCTAAGATTTTATCTGGCATCACTTTTAGAATGTGCGAATGACCGCTAATAAAAATTTTAGGCAAATGTTGTTTGACCAAATCTCTGGATTTAACATTGTATTTAGGCGGATAACCACCAATGTGCGTCATATAAACTTTGACGTTTTCGCACATAAAATGGTTGTGTTCTGGAAACTCGGTTCTGGCTTTAGCATCATCAATATTTCCATATACAGCTCTTAGTGGTTTTAGTTTCTGTATGGCATCAGTAACTTCTAAATCGCCAATATCTCCAGCGTGCCAAACCTCGTCGGCTTTTTTTACGTGTTTTAAAATAGCATCATCAATATAGCTGTGAGTATCGGACAGTAAAAGTATTTTTCGCATTAAGAAATTATTGTGATTTTTTAAACAGGTAATCTCATTATATTTGTAAGACCAAAACACAAAAATAAGACTTTACGTTGAGATATTTTATAGCACTTTCATACCACGGAAAAGCCTATCACGGCTGGCAAATACAGCCTAATGCTATTTCGGTTCAGGAAGTTGTAGAAAAAGCGCTAAGTGTTATTTTAAAACAGTCCACATCTATTGTTGGAGCAGGAAGAACCGATGCAGGTGTTCATGCCACGCAATTATACGCACATTTTGATAGTAAAATTGCTTTAAACGAAGCAGAAACCACTTATAAATTAAATGCGTTATTGCCAAAAGATGTTGCTATAGAACGTGTGTTTCGAGTAAAAGACGATGCACATGCCCGTTTTAATGCAACAGCACGATCTTATGTGTACCGATTATCGCCTAAAAAAAATGCGTTTAATACGCATTTTGCATATTATTTTAAGCCACAATTAGAGCTTGATAAAATGAATGAAGCCGCACAACTATTATTAGG
>DAISIZ010000044.1:0-15957 GCA_036821745.1 Aurantibacter sp.
AAATAGGTTTCTAAACCTTTTCTAAGCCAGCTTCTGTTTGGCCACAGAAAAACGTTTTTAGCCGTTTGTTGACTTATAGTACTTCCGCCTTTTATACGTTTGCCTTTTTTGTTGTTTTTGTAGGCTTTTTCAATGGCATTAATATCAAAACCATTGTGCTTTATAAATTTTTGGTCTTCACTACAAATCACAGCTTTTTTTAAGTGTACCGAAATATCTTCGAAAGCAACCCAATCGTGTTTAATAAATTTGCTTTTACTATCATCTTCAAAATAACGAATTGCTATTAATGGCGTATAGTAAACAGGGACAAATTTATAGATGGTTACTAAACCAACGGTAAATACCACAAACCAAAATCCGAATTTTATAAGAAATACAAAAAGGCGTTTCATTAATAAGTAGATTGTTGTTTTAGGGATTTAGTTTTCGATCGGTTTTTAATAGGAAGTGCAAGATGCTTATTTAAAATTGAAAAGTGGTTAATTTCAATAAAGAAGCTTCATTTTTATTTTAAAAGTTCTGCTAATTCTTTCCCTACTAAAGTGCCAATAGCGATACCCATTCCGCCAAGTCTTACCCCACAAAACACATTGTTAGACATTTGTTTTAGTATAGGTTTCTTTTGCGAACCTACGCCCATAATACCACTCCATCGGTAATCAATTTCAAAATCTGTATTAGGTAAAATAACTGTTTTTAAAAGTGTTTCTAATTTATTTTGAATCAACTCTGTTTGATTAAAACTTGTGGTTTCCTCGGCTTTAAAATCTAAATGTCGTCCGCCACCAAAAAGAATACGTTTATTAATATTTCTAAAATAATAATAACCTTGATCTAAATGAAATGTGCCTTTTATTGCTAAGTTTTTAATCGGTTTTGTAATTAAGACTTGTGCGCGTGCTGGTTTTACGGTTTCGTTTAATAGCTGTGATGCAAAACCATTTGTCGCGATAAAAACTTTGTGGGCTTTTAGGTCAAAATGATTTGTTTTAATAGTGACGTTGTTTGTGCCATCTTCAATCGCTTCAACGGTACAATTATTTAAAATATGAATGTTCTTTTTAGTAGCTAATTTTAGTAAAGCCTGCATCATACTTCCGGTATCAATTTGCCCTTCAATCTGATTAAAAATTAACTGGTTATTCACCTTTTTAAAACCAAAATTGTTTTGAACTTCAGAAAATACTTCAGCTTTAAAAATAGGTTTTAGTAAGTGATTAATGTGGTTTTTATGAAATAGGCATTCTTCAAATAAATATTGGTCTTTATCTTGAAACAGTTCGTAACCGCCATTAGGTTTGTATTTAAGTTTCTTATCGCCAACAGTTTTACGTAAAGCTTGTAAGCCTTTTGTGCGTTGTTGTACCAATTGAATCACTTCAACTTCCGAATGGTTTTTTAAATCGTCTATTAATTCACTTAAACTACCAAAGCAGGCAAATCCTGCATTTTTTGTGCTTGCACCTTGTGGTAAAATACCTTTTTCGAGAATTACAATTTTAGCTTTTGGATGTTTTTTACGTAGTTGTAATGCGCAATTTAACCCTACAATACCACTACCAATAATAAGATAGTCAATATTAGATAACCAATGTTTGTGTTCCCAGTAACTATAATTCATAGTGACAAGAAACAAAAAACCAAACAATATAAAAAGTTGTTTTAGTTCTAGTTTTTTAGCTTGAACTAGTCTTTTGCGGTTCGACAAGCTCACCGAGACAAAGCGTTTTCATAGTTATGATTAGAATAAAAATAAAAAACCGCAATAGCTTCAAACTATTGCGGTTTTAAAATTATAATCCAGTTCAATATTACTTAGGACAATCAAGTAGTTCTCGACTTTAGCCTGTCTTGAGCGTAGTCGAAAGGCTCGAACGGACATTTTATTTGTAATGAATTACTTCATTTTACTTGCTAAAATTAAAGCGTTGTAAGCATTTACAATTTTACCAGTTTTAGAAATATCTGAAAGTGTTTGAATGTTTTTAGCATCACCACCAACAACAACTTTAGTTGAGATTGGTAAACCAGAATTTAAAATCACTTGCTTTACTTGCGCTGCTGATAATTTTGGGTAGTGAGACCACACTAAAGCAGCAACACCAGCAACTCCAGGAGAAGCCATACTTGTACCACTAAATGCTTTGTACTCATTTTCTGGTGTAGTAGAGTATACTTGAGCTCCAGGAGCAAATACATCTACATTACGTTTTCCGTAGTTAGAAAAACGAGCTACCATTTCATCTCCGTATTTAGGCGCTAAGGCTCCAACACGAATGTAAGTATTAGAAATTTCAGCACCACCAGTATTATCATCTGGGAAATTAGGTCCTAAATCTACGTTTTTACTGTCGTTTCCAGCAGCGTGAACAAAAATCACATTGTTATCACTTGCATATTTAATCGCATCCCTAACCCAGTCACTGTGCATTGAGAACGACTTACCAAAACTACCGTTAATTACTTTAGCACCATTGTCTACAGCATAACGAATTCCTTTTGCAACATCTTTGTCATACTCATCACCATTAGGTACTACACGAATACTCATTAATTCTGCATTGGCAACAATACCATTTGCACCTTTACCGTTGTTACGTTCTGCTAAAATAATTCCAGCAACGTGTGTTCCGTGAGCTTCAGATTTTTTTACTGGCATCACGTTAGCGTCACCGTAACCTGGCTTGTCGTTAAAGTTATTTTCATCATCTCCAGTAGAACGGAATTTATGATCAGGATTTAAAGAGGTGTTTAAGCTTGTTGCTAATTTATCTAATTCATCCTTTAATGTGCTTTTTGCATCTTGTACACTTGCTAAACCGTAAGAGTTCATTTGTGCAGCTACCGATTTATGCTTCTTTAAAGCTTCGTCTGTAGTTGTTAATGCTTTTACTTCATCATTAGTATAGTCTGCTTTACCAAAGTGTTTTGTAAATGCTGCATCAGCATCTTTTAAAGCTCCGTAAATTTGTTCGTAACGTTGTTTTGTTGGTCCAACAGCTTCACGTTCTTTATCTAATTTTGCTTTTGCTTCTGCGTAACGTGGGAAATTAGGGTCTTTAGTTGCTACAATACGAACGTATTCTAATTGCTCGTCGTAAGCATCACCTAAAAAGTTCCAACCGTGAATATCATCAATGTAACCATTTTTATCATCGTCAATTCCGTTTCCAGCAATTTCCTTTGGATTGGTCCATAATTTACCATCTAAATCTTCGTGCTCAATATCAATTCCAGAATCAATTACCGCTACAATAATCTTTTTACCAGGTTTTGTTTTAATAATTTCACTGTAAGCTTTATCAACACTCATTCCAGGAATAGTATCTCTTACAAGGTCTAAATGTCCCCAGTTTTCTTTTTCAGCTTTCGTTAATTCTTGCTCTTTTAATGGTGTTGTATCAATGTTAGCAATTGGTGTAGAAAGAATTTCTGAACTACCGCCACAACTTGACATCAATGCTGCAACAACAGCAGAAAATAAGATTGGTTTATGAATAAATCGCATATTAAATAATTTTAGTTAAAAATTTCGTTACAAGTAAAGGTGTCTTTTAATCGCACCCCTTTTTCGGTATGTTGTACCGTTATAATTTCGTTATGAGCATCGTGCTCTAAAAATAAGTAAAAATTGTTGTCTGCTGCCATATTAAGGAAGCGTTCTTTTTCGTCTAAGGTTAGCAACGGTCTTGTGTCGTAACCCATAACAAAAGGTAATGGTAAATGTCCAACAGTTGGTAACAAATCGGCCATAAAACAAATGGTTTTTCCTTTGTAATTAATCATAGGAATCATTTGCTTTTCGGTATGTCCGTTGGCAAAAAAGATATCGAATCCAAGTGCAGAGTTTTTAAGAATATCTTGCTCCGGAACATCAGTAAACTTTAATTGTCCGCAATCTTGCATTGGTAGGATATTCTCCGTTAAAAACGACGCTTTTTCACGACGATTAGGCTTGGTTGCCCATTCCCAATGGTTTTTGTTAGACCAAAAGTGAGCATTTTTAAAAGCGGGTTGTAAAATTCTATTAGCATCATAGGCAATAGCGCCACCAACGTGATCAAAATGCAAATGCGTCATAAACACATCGGTAATATCATCGCGACTAAAACCAGCAGTTTTAAGTGATTTGTCTATGTTATCATCGCCATACATATGGTAATGTCCATAAAATTTCTCACTTTGCTTATTTCCCATTCCAGTATCAATTAAAGTAAGGCGATTGCCATCTTCAATTAATAAACAACTTGCAGCAATATCTATCATATTATTGCTGTCGGCAGGATTAGTTCTGGTCCATAACGCTTTAGGTACAACGCCAAACATTGCGCCACCATCAAGCTTAAAATGTCCAGATTGGATTGGGTGTAATTTCATAAGCATTGCAAATTAGGAAATATCTTAATAATTCGTGTTAAATTTCGGAATTTATTAAGAGAAAAATGCCTCTAAACTGCACATTTGCACTGATTTTTAAAAATGAAGTCTTTTTTTACTTATATATTGTTAATCAGTTTTGCCTTTAGACCTATGTACACCTTAGGTTATATTGGCTATTTTGAGCTGAATATAGATTACATTATTGAAACCTATTGTGTCAATAAAGATAAGCCTGTTTTAAAATGTAACGGTAAGTGTCATTTGGCAACACAGTTAGATTTACCTTCAAATTCTTCCGAAGAAACCACACCCTTAATTGCCGAAGCTTTTTTTCCAGTTTATTTTGAAACGGTAGAACTTTCGGTTGAAGGCGAGACGCTTCTTCTTCAAGAAAAGAAACCTGTTTTTGGTTATATAATCCCAAAATACACAAACCCAGACTTTAGGTTTGTGCCACCTCCAAAATTGAGTTAAATATATTTTTTATAACTACTAAATCCATTTAGTAGTGTTTTTATTACGTCAATTTTATTTGTTTGAATTACCTTAAACGTTGTGTTTTATAGGTTTTCAGCCTTATTAATAATTGTATAGTTTATGCTATGTGTTGTTTTTAAGTTGAAATGCTATGTACTACACATTTAACTATAGGTAAGCTTCAAGACTATTGGCATTACATTATATTTAACACCATTTTTAAATGAAACATTTTATTGCAATCGCATTGTTATTTGCGACTGTTTTTGGGTATGCCCAAACAACCTATACAGGAAAAGTAACCAATTTAATCACTGAAAATTTAGCAGGTGCAACTGTACAGTCTGCTTCAAATTTAAATAACGCTGTCGTTACCGATTTAGACGGTAATTTTAGTATCACGCTTAACGATAATACAACAGTAATTGTAAAGTTTTTAGGCTACAACCAAATCTCTCAAGATTTAACAACGAGTTCAAACACTATTACATTAACTCCAAATGATGAGCTTTTAGACGAAGTGGTTGTTTCTGCAAGTCGTGAAGTACAAAAACGAAAAGAAGTTCCTGCATCTATTTCATTAATTACAAATAAGGAATTAAAAGCCGCTAAAGCTTTTGGAATTGACCAATTAGTAAACGACGTTCCAGGTGTTGTTATGAGTACATCTCGCGCAGCAAGTAACGAGCAACATTTTATGGCAGTCCGATCGCTAATAAGCACAAAATCGTTGTTTTTATATGTAGAAGACGGTTTGCCAATTCGTCCAACAGCCGTGTTTAATCACAATGCTTTATTAGAAGTGAACGATATTAGTTTTGATAGAGTTGAGGTTTTAAAAGGACCAGCATCAAGCATCTACGGAAGTGAAGCTATTGGTGGAAGTTTTAACTTTTTAACAAAGAATCCAACCAAAGAATTAACAGGTAGTTTAGATTTTCAAATTAATGATTTAGGCTTAAAACGTTATGCTTTTGATGTTTCGCAGTATGCAAATGATATCACAGGTTTTTACTTAGGTGCGCAATACGTTCATAGAGAAGATGGACCAGTTTCTTACAGTAATTACGAAAAATTTGCCCTTACATTTAAAAATGTAAATCACTTTTCGCCAACGTTTAATTGGACAAATAGCGTAAATATTATTGATTACAGAAGTGATATGAGCGGTTCTTTAAGTGAAGACGATTATAACGAAGGAAACTACGAAAGTGACCAGACATTTACCGAGCGTGATGCTTTTGCGTTTCGTTTAAAAAGTACATTAGATAAAACGTGGAATACCACTAATAAAACAGTTTTAAACTTAGCGTTTAGAAAAAATGATATGGGTCAAAATCCATCATATCGTGTGCGTCAATTTAGAACTATGGGACAGTTAAATGGACGTGGTAGTGGTGAGTTAAACAAAAACTCTTTTTACAGTTATGTCGCTTTATTACAACATAAAAAAGACTTTAAATTTAAAAAGGCTTCTTTAATTGTTGGTGCTACTGCCGATTTTTCTCCGCAAACGTACAAAGCAGAAACTTTAGATGTTGTAGTGAATCCTGAAACTGGTCAAAACGTCGATTTTACACTTAATAGCGGAGATTTTATCTTAAACTATGAAGCCGATATTTTAAACTATGCGACTTATGCACAGTTTGAAATTAACCCAATAGAAAAATTAAAGTTAACCGCTGCGGTTCGTTATGATAAGTTTGAATATGATTATGACAACCAAGTAGATGGTATTGCTGGACCAGACGATTCTAAAAATAGCTATGATAATGTGTCGCCTAAGTTTGGTGCTAACTTTAACCTAAATAAAAACTTAGGGTTTTACGCCAATTATTCTAATGGATTTACGCCACCTCAAACCTCTACATTATACCGAAACCGTAATACGCTTTTCGATATAAAACCAAGTTCTTACGACAATTTTGAAATCGGAACTTACGCCAAAGTGACAAAAGATTTTAGTACAGATGTTGCTGTTTATTTATTAAACGGTAAAAACACCTTAATTACATTAAGAGACGAAAACGATGCGTTTTTTAACACCAATGCTGGTGAAACACGATCTTATGGTATTGAATATGGTTTAACATATACGCCATTAAATGATTTAAAATTAACACACAACGGAACATTTTCTAAACACGAATATGTATCGTTTTTTGATAGAGGCGTAGACTATTCTAACACAAACATAGAAACTGCACCGCAATTAATTGGAACTACAAAAGTGATGTACACGCCAAGCTTTGCAAAAGGTTTAGGGATTACTTTATCACACAAATTGGTGGGTAAATACAAAACCAGTTTTGAAGGTCAAGTCACTAATGACGACGGTTCAAAAAGTACAGAGACTTATGCAGGACATAATATTTTTAACGCTTTAGTAAGTTATAAATACAAGTCTTTTGATGTTTGGGTTCACGCCTTAAACTTATTTGACGATTTATACTCTGCGAGAGCAAGTTATAACCGTTTTAGAAAATCGAACAGTTATACTATTGTTAACCCAAGAGCATTTCACGTTGGTGTGAAATACAATTTCTAATCATTTTTAAATGAATTAAGCACCGTTAAAGCACCATTTGTGTTTTGACTGTGTTTAGTTCCTTTATTCTAAAATCCGTTTGTATTATGAAAAACAGACAATTAAACCAATGGTTATGGAAATGGCATTTTATAGCTGGACTAATTAGTTTGCCTTTTGTGGCTTTATTAGCCATAACTGGTGGTATTTATTTATTTAAAGCCGATTATGAAGCACCAAAACAAGCCACAATAAAAACAGTTTCGGTTGAAGGAGCAAAACAAAGCTTAAACGCACAATACCAAACAGCACAAGCTAATTCTAAAAAACCGTTAACCGAATTTGTAATTCCAACAAAACCTAACGAAGCTACCGAATTTGTTTCAGGAAGATTTAGCCATAAGAGTAGTGTGTTTGTTAATGCTTACACCAATACGTTACAAGGTAAAATAAGTCCTAAAGATTCTAATATGCATACGGTTAGAAAACTTCACGGCGAATTGCTATTAGGTAAGTTTGGAACTAAAATTATATAGCTAATTGCTAGTTGGATGGTAGTTTTAATATTAACTGGATTATATGTGTTTTGGCCTGCAAAAAAAGAAGGTATAAAAGCATTTTTTAGGCTAAGATGTAATCAAGGGAAACGTTTGTTTTTTCGTGATTTACAGGCGCTTTTAGGGTTTTGGATGTCAATTTTATTACTAATGACCTTAGCTGGCGGTTTTCCGTGGACAGACGTTTTTGGTTCTAATTTTAAATGGCTACAAGGCGTGACCAATACTGGCTTTCCAAAAGGATGGAATGGTCGTGGTTTTACATCTACAGTAAAAGGAGAAGCTTTAAGTTTAGATGCAATGGTTGCAAAAGCGAATGCTTTAAATTTAGAAGGAAAAGTTTCGGTGGTTTTACCTCAAAAAGCTAAAAGTGTATTTAGTGTTTATAATTCTACTTTTAATTTAGAGGCGCAACAAAAGTTTCATTTCGACGCTTATTCTGGTGAGCTTATTAAACACTACAATTGGAGCGATGTTGGTGTTTTAATGCGCGGTAGAATGTGGTTTATGGCATTTCACCAAGGACAATTTAATAGTTTTAATTGGGGAATTATGCTATTTGTAGCATTCGCTTTATTTGTACTTAGTCTATCAGGGTTCTTGTCTTATGTCTACAGGAAAGTAAAAGGAGAATTAGGAACACCTAAAGCACCTAAAAACTTTAAAGTTGGTTATGGTGTTATTACCGCAATCGTTGTCTTAAGTATCGTGTTTCCTATATTTGGAGCCAGCGTTTTACTTATTGTTATAGCTGAGTCCTTATTTAAGTTGAAGAAAGCTTAGTTATATCTCAAACTTTAAGTTTATAAAACAAAAAAGACCTTTCAATGTTTAGTTTAAAGGTCTTTTTAATTATCAAATTGGTACATTTTCAAATTAGCCAATTGACTTAGTCTTCAATCATATCTTTAAGTTGTTTCCCGAAGTATAGCAAGGCTTTAATTTCCTTTAAACTTGCTAAACGTTCTTTACTGAAAATTAATAATGATTTACCATTAGATTCTACGTGATAATAAGGGTTGCTTTCAAAAAAATGCACCAAATCATTACTAAAAAAATGCTTGATAATCGTTGGCTTTTTTCCTAATAAATAAAAACGTTTCGAAAAATCCGAATGGTTTTTTATATCTATATCGCTGTAACCTGCAAACGCATAAGCTTTTTCTAAAAAACCTTCTTTGTCTAAAGTAAACTCAGGAATGGTCACGTTTAGGTCTACATAAAACATTGTAGATCGAATAGTTTCTTGGGCAATAAATTCTCCTTCGGAATATTCTATGTCAAATATCTTAGCGCTACAACTTTCATCTTTTAAGTGATTGTTTAAAAAGCTTACTTTTTTAGTTTTAAAATATTCAAAAGGCTCTAAAAATTCGCCATCTCTGCTTTTAGTTGCGGTATAAGTTAACTCGAAATCTTTGGCTAAGGCTTCTAAGTTATTTTGTCGCTTAGTTAAACTCTTTTTAATAATGTTAGGTACTGGTAACATTCGTTTCAATGCAAACGGATGTTCGGTTTTGCTGTCGTGTAAATCCAGACCTACAATTTCAAAATGACCGCCTTTTTTATGGAATTTCTCCTGATAATTACTCAGGTTTTCCATAACAGTATCATCAACAAATTCACACATCGAAAAATCGACAATCACATCTAAATGTTCTGGAACTGCGTTTAAGCGTTCTTTTAACTTATAGAAATTTAAAAAGCTACAAAAGTGTTTTACACTAATGTAATAGTTGCCAGTTGCGTCTTGCTCTTGGTACATTAAAACATTAGGTTTTAATACGTTTGTTACAAACAGTTTAATGCTTTTGTTAATAATAACGTGTAGGATAAACGTAGCTAAGATTCCTGCTAAAATCCCTTGAATTAAACCAACAAAAAGTGTCACAAAAAGCGTCACAAAAAAGATAATTAACTGCTCTTTTCCAACACGTAAAATGCGCCCTAATTGGTTTGGGTTTGCCAATTTATAACCTGTAAATACTAAAATAGCCATTAATGCTGGCAATGGAATTCGTGTTAATTGCGAGCTAAATAGCACAATGAAAATGACTAAAAAAGTGGCGTGAAAAAAGTTAGCGCTTCGGTTGCTACCACCATTATTAACGTTTACCGAACTTCTTGCAATAACGGTTACGACGTTTAATCCGCCTAAAAATCCACTTCCAATCGTGGCTAATCCTAAAGCTTTTAAATCTCGGTTTACGTTAGATCGGCGTTTTTCGACATCTAATTTATCTACCGCTTTTATACTTAATAAAGATTCTATACTGGCAATTAAGGTTAGCGAAACTACACTTAACCAAAACGGTAAGCTTCCTATTTTACTAAAATCTATACTTGGTAATTGTGATACAATCTCGTTAGCTGTTGGAATACCCGAAATCATATAGTCGGCAGCGATAGGGTTGGGTTGACCTAAAACCAATTCGTAGTAATAACTAAATGAAATAGAAAGTACAACAATCCACATTGGTGCAGGAATAAGTTGTAGGTATTTGTTTCTAATTTTAGAATAAAATACCATTATGCATAAACTTAAAATTCCTGCTAAAGCCGCATATAATAAGCTTTGGTCTTCAAACTGAAATAAGTTGATAATCGCATCTGGAATTTCGGTTAAATAGTCAACAGTTTGCTCACGTTTAATGCGATGCGCCACCATAATATGAAACTGTTTCCCTAATATGATAAGCCCAATAGCGGCTAACATTCCTTGTATGGCCGAGTTTGGAAAGAAATCGGCTAATTTACCCATTCTAAGAAATCCTAAAATAAGAAGTAACGCACCAGAACAAATTATGGCGGCATAAGCACTTTCTAATCCTAAGGTAGAAATGGCAACTAATAAAACCCCAACTAAACCGTTTCCAGGTCCAGAAATAGTGACGTGACTTCCACCAAGTAAGGCAACAACAACCCCACCAATAACTGCAGCAATAATTCCTGCAATTGGAGGCGCTTCACTTGCCATTGCTAAACCTAAACCTAATGGTAAAGCAATTAAACTTACTACAAAACCAGAAAAAATATTCTTTGGTAAGCTTTTTAAGAATGACGTTATGTTATTATTTTTACTCATCGTACAATTAAAACATCGCTTGGTAATTCGGTTAAAATATATTCTATGTCGTGCGGAAAAATACGATCCAATAATCCAGATTTTTTAGGTGCGTTCATCACTAATAAATCAGCACGAACCACTTCGGCATAATGCCCAATACTATAACCGCTGGTTCCAAATATAGGTTGCGATTTTATTTTAATATTATTTTTATATTTTTCAGGAATGGTCTCTAAAATTTTATGAATACGCTCTTCTTCGCTACGTCTTAATTTTTCTTTTTCAATGTTAGATTTACGTAATGAGACATCATCATCGACCTTAACGGATAATTTTTGTTGCGAAATTTCTTCAACAATAGTAACCATGTGAGAGCCTAATTTTTTCGCCATAAATAGGGCAGAAGTAATGGTTTGTTCGGTTTGAACTTCATCTAAACCATTAACAATAATGTGTTCGCAAATTCTTTTTCCTGCCGATGCATTGGTCATTAATAAAACTGAACACGTCGCTTTACGCGTAATTTTTCGTGCAATAGAACCTAAGTAAGATTTTACAAAATTCTCTTGTTTTAAAGCGCCTAAAAGTAATAAATCTATCTGTTCAGAATTAATGGTTTGTAGAATGACATCTACTGGTTTTCCCGGTTTAAATACTATAGAAAAATCCAAGCCTTCATCAATAAACGGTTTTAAAATAGCGGTGAATTTTTCCTTTTTTTCTTCGGAAGCTTCGCCAACATGAATTAAGACCAATTGAGAGTTAAAGTACAAGCTTAAACGAGACGCCTCGTTAAGATTGGCTTTAAGATTAGGTGAAAAAGCAACACCAATTCCTATTTTACGAAATAGTTTTAACTTCAATTTTATTATTTTTATGCGTGAAGATAGTATTTTTAAACATATAATAAAGCTCTTAATAGGCTTTAACACTAACAAACCACTACAATGATTGAATTATCAGGAATTATAATTTTAGGTATTCTTGCCCAATGGGTCGCATGGAAATTAAAAATACCAGCCATTTTACCACTAATTTTAATTGGTTTATTGGTCGGTCCTGTTGCCGCCGAATTTTTAAGTGAAGACGGTACAAAATGGATTGAACCGATTTGGAACGGGAAAGAAGGTTTATTTCCAGGCGAAAGCTTGTTTTATTTTGTATCCTTAGCCATAAGTATTATTCTTTTTGAAGGTGGCTTGACCTTAAAACTCAGTGAGATTAAAAATGTTGGACCGGTGATATCTAAGCTTATTTCGGTAGGATCGGCAGTGACATTTTTTGGAGCGGCTTTGGCAGCACATTTTATTTTTGGACTAAGTTGGGAGATTTCTTACTTGTTTTCAGGATTAATTATTGTGACAGGACCAACGGTAATTACGCCTATTCTTAGAAATATTCCATTAAAAAAAGATGTATCGGCAGTATTAAAATGGGAAGGTATTTTAATTGACCCTATTGGTGCCTTAGTAGCGGTATTAGTGTTTGAATTTATTAGTGTCGATGCTGGTGGCGAGTTCACTAAAACAGCTTTAATTGAGTTTGGTAAAATTGTGTTATTTGGGACGACTTTCGGATTCACTTTTGCACATGCGTTAAACTTTATCATCAATAAAAAATTAGTACCTCATTATTTACTTAATGTATTTGCATTAGCTGCAGTTTTAGGCGTTTTTGTGCTCTCTGATGCCTTTGCGCATGAGTCAGGATTATTAGCTGTTGTGGTTATGGGAATGGTGTTAGGAAACTCCAATTCACATTATTTAAAAGACTTATTATATTTTAAAGAATCTTTAAGTGTGTTGTTAATTTCCATCTTGTTTATTCTTTTAGCAGCGAATATTAATTTTAGTGAACTACTACTTATTTTTAACTGGAATACAGCCATACTATTTGCTGTAGTTGTGTTTGTAGTTAGACCGCTTGGTGTGTTTTTAAGTACGACAAATTCAACATTAAAATTGAATGAAAAGCTTTTTATAAGTTGGGTTGGTCCAAGAGGAATTGTAGCGGCAGGAATTGCGTCGTTATTTGGGTTAAAATTGGCAAGTAAAGGCGTTCCTGGTGCCGAATATATTACGCCATTAGTCTTTGTTATTGTTTTAGGAACCGTATTATTAAACGCTACAACGGCACGTTTATTTGCTAAGTTGGTAGGTGTGTTTTTAAAACAATCTAACGGCATTTTAATTGTTGGAGCGAATCACGTATCCCGATTAATAGGTGTTTATTTAGAGAGAAATGAGCGTCATGTGGTTTTAATAGATAGTAATGAGATTAATGTTGCCAAAGCTAAAGCCTCAGGTTTGGAAGCGTTTAAAACAAATATTTATTCGGATGCTTTAGTGGATAATATTGAGTTGAGTGCAGTAGGCTATTTAATGGCAATAACTGCAAATTCTGATATTAATAAATATGCTATTGATAAGTTTTCGCAAGAATTTGGTGAAAATGGCTCGTTCCGTTTAGTGACGCAAGATGAAATGTTAGATGAGCAAAATAACCCTAAAGAAGGTTTGTTTTCGCAAACAGATGACTATGCGAATTTAGATGAGGTTGCTAAAAAGTATCCTGCAATTCAAGAAATAAAACTTAAAGGTAATGAGCACTATTTAAAACTTATAGCAATGTCTAAAATGAATAAAGAAGTTATTCCTTTGTTTTTAAAAGATGCCAAAGGCGATTTAAGTATTATTCCTTCAGACAGTGAAAGTGTTAAAAATATTGAAGCTGATGACTGTTTAGTTTATCTAGGGAAAACTTTTGAAGACTAGTGTTAGTCGCAGTTTGTAAGAGCTAAAAAAGCCTCAACTTATTATAGGTTGAGGCTTTTTTAATGAATCGTTTTCTGGATTATCTTAAAAGTCTTATTGCGGGCTTATATAAGGTGTGTTTGTTTTTATGTATTCTATAAGCGTTATATAGCGTCATAGCTATATTAAGAACATACAATATAGCTACGGGAAGAAATGTATTAACTAGGTTAAATTCAAGTTCTGGTAATAAACCGCCAAAAGTGATTCCTTGAAAAGAAACAAAAAAGTATATGTAGTTTAGGAATAGTAAAAAAGACCAAGTGATTTGAAAGTTTAAAATAGACTTTCCAACGCTATTAGCATTTTTAAGTTTATCCTTCTTTAATATCCATAACGTTAAAGGGACAATAATTCCTAAAAGCGGAAAAAATAAAAAGCTAAGTCCTGATAAGCACATTAACATTAAATAATTATTGTCTTCTTGTACTTTCCATTCCACAATTTCATCAGGAGACGTATTTAATGCAATAGCTATTTTTTGAAGTGTGTCTCCTCTTGGAACTGTTTCGTTATTTTCAATACGTTGAATAGTTCTTAAACTTACGCCTGCTTCATCGGCTAAAACTTCTTGAGATAATCCTTTGTTTGTTCTTAATTTCTTTACGTTCTGTGCTAAATTCAAATCCTTTATTTTAATGATTAATTACTCGTCGTAAAAGTAATCTGGTAAACGTCTTTTTAATAGCGTCACGCTTATGTCATTTTTACGACAAGTATGTCATCTTAATAATAGTAGTGCTTTTCAGATGTTAAATCTTACTTTCCAGTAAACGCAGCTTTACGCTTTTCTAAAAATGCTGTGGTTCCTTCTTTAAAATCTTCAGTACCAAAACAAGTACCAAACTCTTCAATTTCTACATCAAAACCGTTTACGCCATCTTTATAATTTGCATTAACAGCAGTAATTGCTTTTCCAATCGCTACTGATGAGTTACGCATAATTTTACTGGCTAATTTTTCAGCTAAAGGAATTAATTCTTCTTGCGTTACAACGTGGTTTACTAAACCGTAATTTAAAGCTGTAGGCGCATCAATCATACCAGCAGTCATAACTAACTCCATAGCACGACCTTTACCAATTAATTGCGGTAAACGTTGTGTACCACCGTATCCAGGAATTACACCTAAAGAGGTTTCTGGTAAGCCCATTCTTGCATTATCACTTGCAATTCTAAAGTGTGCACTCATGGCTAATTCTAATCCGCCACCTAAAGCAAAACCGTTTACGGCAGCAATAACTGGTGTTGTTAAATTCTCTACAAAGTTGAATAATAACTCTTGACCTTTAGCGGCTAATTTCCCGCCATTTTCAACATCAAAATGTGCAAATTCACTAATGTCTGCACCAGCAACAAATGCTTTTTCGCCAGAACCTGTTAAGATGATTACTTTCGTATTAGCGTCTGTATTCGCAACATTAAAAGCGTTATGTAATTCTTCAATAGTCGCTTTGTTTAAAGCGTTTAATTTGCTTGGTCTATTAATAGTAATGGTTGTGATACCATTGTTGAAATCCGTTAAAATGTTGTCGTAAGTCATTGTTTAAGGTTTTGGGAACGTTACTAAAAAGCTTGTGCCTTCGTTTTCTTTAGTTACAAAAGTAAGTGTTCCGTTGTAAGTTTCAATAATTTTTTTAATCATAGGTAAGCCTAAGCCCATACCACTGGTTTTAGTGGTGAATTTAGGTTCAAAAATTTTATCTATATTTTCTTGTAAAATCCCTGCGCCATTATCGGTGACTTTAATGGTGATTTGTTCTACAGTTTCTTCTAAGTCTACAATAACCTTAGGGCCTTTGTATTCAGGAATAGCTTGTATGGCGTTTTTAACCAAGTTAGTGACCACGCGAATTAATTGTGTACGGTCAAACTTACCAATAATTTGTTTTTGGTTACAATTAAAGGTAATGAAGTCTTCACTAAAAATATCTAAAGCCAAGTCAATGACTTCAACAATATTAAGTTCTTCTTTTTGTTGCGCAGGCATTTTAGCAAAGTTTGAAAACGCACTTGCAATAGACGTCATTGTGTCTATTTGTTGAATTAAAGTTTTAGAATATTCGCTTAGTTTTTGATGAATATCTGGATCTTCGGGATCAAATTTTCTTTGGAAACTTTGCACTGTTAATCG
>DAISIZ010000045.1:0-15895 GCA_036821745.1 Aurantibacter sp.
GTCTTCGCTTAAATGTTTTACTTTTTTTAAGTCAGGAATAATCTCTAAATCAAACCTCACGTAATGACTTAAACGCTTCTGATAATCCTGCATTAAGGTTTGCAAATTAGAATTATCGGTTTTTCCTATAGTGAGTAATTTTATAGTCATAGTTAGATTTTTTTAAAGCAATTTACACTATCCTCATATTTGAACCTTTCAAAATGTCCAATACCTTTATAAATGTGTTTTGTAAGTGTTTTGTGATATTGGTTTTTTATTTGAGTCCAATCATCTTTTTTTAGAAGGAAATTTATGGTTTTGTCTTTAATTGTCATATCCGTTAAAAAGTATTCGCCATTTGGTTTTAAAATAAGAAGCTGATATTGATGTGGTATTTTAAAGAATACGCTTTCAAGTAAGCCCGTGTCTTTATAGGTAAGTAGATCCGTGTAATCTTCTAGAGCATTGTTTTCGTTCTTGTAAATAAAGTAAGTTTTAGCGTTTGTTTTATTTGTGAATTTATTCAAACATTTAGTGGTTTTAGTTATCCATTTTTTTCTATCAGAATTGATTGTCGAGAGTGTCTTTAGTGTTTTGTTTTTATGCCATCTCGTACTAATGTGAGTATTTAAAGAGTCTATGGTCATTCTTGTTACATTAGCTTTAATGTAGTTATTGTAGTGTTCTTGTGTTTGACTTATTGATTTTAATTCAGGATAATAGTTAATTAGAATTGTGCCATCAACTAAAGTTTTTGTGATTTTAGTTATATGATTTCTAATTTGAAGATTTTCGGTTGTGTTTAATTTTCCAAACTCACTTCTTAATTGAATTAAATGAATAACGGTTGAGTCTTTTGTATAACTACTTTTTTTATTGAGACTTTTCCAACTGCTCTTTTGATATTCTTCCTCAGTAGTGTTTTTTAAATTTTCATCTAAATAAGTAACAGGAATATTTTCTGTCTGTGCAAAACTATTACAAGTAACAAATAAGAGAAGTAAAGTAGAAATGGTTTTCATAGTATGGTTGAATTTCTTTAGATGTAAATCTACAATTTTTAATAAATTAATATTTTTACTAAATGTTATAAAAAGGTAATTGTTTATTTAAAAATTTGAATATTTCCATTTGGTATTCTTAATTTAGCATTAAACCTATATAATATGATTTCACAAGAACAATTTAATACCGAAATAGACTTAATTATTGCTAATGCCATTCGTGAAGATGTAGGTGACGGTGACCATAGTTCGTTATCTTGTATTCCTCATACTGCTACTGGAAAGGCAAAATTATTAGTGAAAGACGAAGGTATTATTGCTGGTATTGAATTTGCGAAATCTGTATTTAGTTATGTAGACCCAAATTTAAAAGTTGAAACTCTTATTAACGATGGCGATACTGTAAAATACGGAGATATTGCTTTTTATGTTGAAGGTTCTTCGCAATCTATTTTAAAAGCGGAACGTTTAGTGTTGAACTCAATGCAACGTATGAGTGCAATTGCAACTAAAACGGCCTTTTTTGTCGATTTATTAAAAGGAACTGGAACTAAAATTTTAGATACACGTAAAACCACACCAGGGATTCGTGCTTTAGAAAAATGGGCAGTTAAAATTGGTGGTGGAGAAAATCACAGATTCGCTTTATACGATATGATTATGCTTAAAGATAACCATATTGATTTTGCAGGTGGAATTACACAAGCCATAGAAAAAACACAAGCCTATTTAAAGGAAACTAATCGTGATTTAAAAATTATTGTAGAAGCTAGAGATTTAGATGAAATCAAAGAAATCCTTAAAAGTGATGGCGTTTACAGAATCTTAATTGATAACTTTAATTACGAAGACACTAAAACAGCTGTAAAATTAATTGGCGATAAATGCCTAACAGAAAGTTCTGGTGGAATAAACGAAAAAACCATTAGAGATTATGCACTTTGTGGTGTCGATTATATTTCGTCTGGAGCCTTAACACATTCGGTATATAATTTAGATTTAAGTTTGAAAGCCGTAACCTAATCTATGGGATTTGAACTAAAACCATTTTTATTAAAAATACCTTTAGTTAATTTAATTGTAAAACTATTAAGCGGGGTAAAGCCTAAGTTTTTAGAAGGTTTGTCGCTATTCGACTTATTAGAACTTTACATTACAGGAATTGCAAAAGGTGCTTTAGGTGCAAGAGCTGGCGCAATTGCGTATAGTTTTTTTATGGCGCTATTTCCATTTTTGTTGTTTATAATTGTGGTGATTCCATACATTCCTATAGATGGATTTAGAGCTGACTTTTTATTCTTTTTAGAATCCTTTTTGCCACCAACCACATCCGATTTTTTTGATGAAGCCATCTTTAAAAATTTAGAAGAAAATAACTCTAATGCAGGATTAATATCTTCGGTATTAGTGCTATCTATTTTCTTAATGGCAAATGGTGTGAATGCTTTGTTTTCAGGGTTCGAAAAGTCCTATCACGAGCAACTCAAACGAAATTTTATAAGACAATATTTGTATGCATTAAGTGTCGCTTTAATTTTGGCGTTTATTTTAATTCTAACCGTAATCGTCTTAGGGTATTTTAATATTTATGTATTGAGTAATTTAGAATCCTATGGCGTTATTAAAGCTCGAGAAATTGATTTCTGGACCACGATTGCAACCTATTTATTCTTTGTAATTACTATTTATTTTGCCACTGCGGTGTTGTATTATTTTGGAACGAAAGAAGGTAAAGTGACTAAGTTTTTCTCCTTTGGCGCCTTGTTAACCACGGTTTTAACAATGCTAATTTCGTTCTTGTTTGGTATTTATATCGAGAATTTTTCTAAGTACAACGAATTGTACGGTTCTATTGGTGCATTATTAATTTTGCTTATTTATCTTTGGCTGAATGCTAATATTTTACTCTTAGGTTTCGAGTTAAATATGTCAATCAATTTAATTAAAAAACGAAAAAATATATGAGAGTTGCACTAATGTCTTTATTGTTATTAATCAGTTTTTCTGTATCCGCGCAAAGTGTTTTAGGACAATGGAAATCGGTAGACAAAGATGGTGTTTCTAAGTGTATTGTTAATATTTACGAAGACCAAGGGAAGGTTTACGGTAAGATAGTTAAGATATTGGTTGAAGACAATGAAAACAAACTTTGTGTTTATTGTGAAGGCGAAGAAAAAAACAAACCTTTCGTTGGTTTAAATATCATAAAAGCTTTAGAGAAAGATGGTAAATATTACCGCAACGGAACCATTTTTGACCCTGAAAATGGCGACCAATTTAGATGTCGTTTAACTTTAAAAGACAAGAATACCTTACAGGTAAGAGGTTATTTAGCATTTGTTTATTCTACACAATATTGGGTTAGGGTAGAAGCTTAATCCCAAAGTATTTCTTATTTTTACGTTTACACTTTAAACCCACAATGTGCTTCATTTTATAGACGTTATATTACCTATTCCTTTAGAAAAACGCTTCACTTACGCTATCACGGAAGCAGAATCTGAATTTCTTAAAGTAGGAATGCGTGTGGCAGTGCCTTTTGGGAAAACCAAAGTCTATACCGCTTTAGTGGCAAGTATTCATAATAGCAAACCTTTAGTTTATGAAGCGAAAGATATTCATCAAATTTTAGATAAAATGCCAATCGTAACCAAAACCCAAATGGAATTGTGGTCTTGGATGGCTAATTATTATATGTGTACCGAAGGTGACGTTATGCGTGCCGGTTTGCCTAATGCTTTTTTGTTAGAAAGTGAAACTTTAATTGTAAAAAACGATAATACGGAAGCTTTTGCAGAGCAAGATTTAAAAGATGATGAATACTTGGTTTATGAAGCTTTAAAGCAACAATCGACTTTAAAGATTAACGAGCTGTCGTCTATTTTAGACCGTAAAAATGTACTGCCAGTTATTAAGCGTTTGGTAGAAAAAGATGTGGTGAATCTTCAAGAAGAAGTGTATGAAAAGTACAAGCCAAAATTGGTGCGTTACGTCAAATTGCATTCTAATCATTTAAATGACGATAATTTAAAATTGTTATTAGAAGAATTAAGCCGTGCGCCAAAACAGCAACACGTGGTAATGTATTTGTTTATGATGCAATCTAAAACAAAGCAACCTATAAAAGTTTCTGATTTAATTGAAGGAAGTGAATGTTTTTCAGCAATAATAAAGACTTTAATTAATAAAGATATTCTTGAAGAATATTACATTCAAACCGATCGTGTTAATTTTGAAGATGGCGAAACTGAGAACTCAAAAGCCTTAAACGAAGAACAAACTTTAGCTTTAAGTGCTATAAAATCAGAGTTTGAAACTAAAAGTGTGGTGTTGTTACACGGTGTAACTTCATCGGGTAAGACTGAAGTTTATGTTAAGTTAATAGAAGAAGCACTTCAGCAGAATAAACAAGTCTTGTATTTGTTACCAGAAATTGCTTTAACTACGCAATTGGTAAATAGATTACAGAATTATTTTGGCGAGCAAGTTGCCGTTTTTCATAGTAAGTACACCATTCACGAACGTGTTGAGGTGTATAATAATGTCTTAAACAATGTCCATAAAGCGCAAGTGGTTTTAGGCGCAAGATCAAGTTTGTTTTTACCGTTTCACGATTTAGGATTAATTATAGTTGATGAGGAACACGAGCAATCCTATAAGCAGTTTGATCCCGCACCGCGTTATCACGCCAGAGATTCTGCCATAGTATTGGCACATTTACACAAAGCAAAAATATTATTAGGAAGCGCAACGCCAGGTTTAGAAAGTTACTATAATGCCCAGCAAGGTAAGTATGGTTTTGTTGAAATGAAAAAACGTTTCAACAATGTCTTAATGCCAGATATTGAGCTTATCGATATAAAAGATAAACACAAACGAAAACGTATGAATGGTCATTTTAGTGACCGTTTAATCGAAGAAATGCAGGAAACCTTAAGCGAAGGTTTACAAATTATCTTGTTTCAAAATCGTCGTGGTTTTTCACCAATTGTAGAATGTACTACTTGTGGTCATTCGCCACAATGTCCAAATTGCGATGTAAGTTTAACGTATCATCAATATCGTAAACAAATGCGTTGTCATTATTGCGGTTACACAATGGCAATGTTACAAAAATGTATGGCGTGTTACGCACCAACATTAGACACTAAAGGTTTTGGTACAGAGCAAATTGAAGAAGAAGTAAAGACCTTATTCCCGAAGTATAAAGTCGCGCGTATGGATTTAGATACCACGCGAGGCAAATATGGTTACGAAAAAATTATTACCAAGTTTGAACAGCAAGAAGTGCAGATTTTGGTGGGTACGCAAATGTTAACCAAAGGTTTAGATTTTAGAAATGTAAAGCTGGTTGGTATTATGAATGCCGATAATATGCTTAATTTTCCCGACTTTAGAGCGCACGAACGTAGTTTTCAGTTGCTACAGCAGGTGTCTGGTCGCGCTGGTCGCACCAATATACAAGGTAAAGTGCTTATTCAAACTTATAATCCGTTTCATAATATATTGCAACAGGTTTCGGAGCATAACTATGGTAAAATGTATAAGGAGCAGTTACAGGAACGTTACGATTTTAAATATCCGCCATTTTTTAGAGTCTTAAAAATAACGTTTAAGCATCGTGATTACGATAGGGTAGAACTTGCCAGCGATTGGTTTGCTAAGTCGTTAAGACAAACATTAAAGCAACACGTTTTAGGACCAGAATTTCCGCCAGTATCTCGAGTAAGAAACTTGTACTTAAAACACGTTTTAGTTAAAATCCCGCAAAAGCAAAGTTTATTAAAAACAAAATCTGCTATAAGAAAGATTAATACAAGCTTTCAGGCTATAGCAGATTTTAGATCTGTACGTGTAATTATAAATGTAGATAATTACTAAGGAATTCTAATTGAAGTTGTTTAAAGCTTCAGCTAAAATGCTCTTTTTATTTCGACTTAACGGAATATTAGTACTTGATATTTCAACATTTTTACTATCAAAACGGTCAATCTTAGCTAAATTAACAATGTAAGATTTATGTATTCTTAAAAATTGATTTTCAGGTAATTGCTTTTCAAAAGCTTTCATAGTCGATAAAACCACAAAACTATTTTCGAAAGTGACTACTTTAATATAATCTCCAAGTGCTTCTATCCATTTAATTTCATCTATAAAAACTTTACGCTTTTTTAAATTACTCTTAATAAAAAGGTATTCGCCTTCTTGTGCATTATTGTCTTTACTTGAACTGGCTTGAGTTATAGCTTTTTCAACAGCTTTGTTAAAACGCTCTTTATCAATAGGTTTTTTTAGATAATCGGTAGCTTCATAATCAAAGGCTTTCATAGCATACTCGGCTTTACCAGTCACAAAAATAATTTGTGGCTTGTTAGGTAAAACGTCTAAGAATTCAAATCCATTAATTACAGGCATTTCAATATCTAAAAAGATAAGGTCAATTTTTTTATTTAGGATACCGTTTTTAGCTTCAACAGCATTTTTATATTCTGCGACTAAATTAAGTGAAGCATTACTTTCAATAAGCTTGACTAATGATAATCTTTGAATGGCAGAGTCATCTACTACGATACAATTTAAAGTCATTAATTTAAAGTGTTTATTAGGTTGGTCTACTACAAGTTTACGGATTTTGATTTAAATATAAAAATTCATTCGGTTTTTTATTGTAAGTTAATTGTCGAAAATGTTTGGTGATACCTAAATGAATTTGTATTTTTGCAGTCATTTTTAACAAATTAAATAGATTTTATATGAATCATTATGAAACTGTTTTCATTTTAAATCCCGTTTTATCTGAAACTCAGATAAAGGAGACAGTAAAAAAGTACGAAGACTTTTTGACTTCTAAAGGCGCTAAAATGGTAGCAAAAGAGGATTGGGGACTAAAAAAATTAGCTTACCCTATTCAAAACAAAAAAAGCGGTTTTTACCACTTATTCGAATACACTGTAGATGGTGAAGTAATCGAACCATTAGAAGTAGAGTTTAGACGTGACGAGCGTTTTATGCGTTACTTAACTGTTTCTTTAGACAAGCACGCAATTTCTTGGGCTGAAAGAAGAAGAGTTAAACTTAAACAAAAAGCGTAATTATGGCGACTATAGAACAACAAGCAAAAGGAAAAAAAGACGGAGATATTAGATACCTTACGCCTTTAAATATAGAAACTAATAAGCAGAAAAAATACTGTCGTTTTAAAAAGTCAGGTATTAAGTATGTAGATTACAAAGATGCTGATTGGTTATTAGGTTTCATTAACGAACAAGGTAAAATTTTACCAAGACGTTTAACAGGAACTTCTTTAAAATACCAAAGAAAAGTATCTGTAGCGGTAAAAAGAGCACGTCATTTAGCTTTATTACCATACGTAACAGATTTATTAAAATAATAAACTAACATAACAATGGAACTTATATTAAAACAAGACGTTGAGAATCTAGGATTCAAAGACGATATCGTTACAGTAAAGAACGGTTATGGTAGAAACTTTTTAATTCCTGCTGGTAGCGCAATTTTAGCAACAACTTCTGCAAAGAAAGTTTTAGCTGAAAACTTAAAGCAACGTGCTTATAAAGAAGCTAAAGTTGTTGGTGAGGCTAAAGAAATCGCTGAAGCTTTAAAAGCTTTAGATGTTAAAATTACTGCTAAAACAGGTGTTGGAACTAAATTATTTGGTTCAGTAAATAACATTAACTTAGCTGAAGCATTAGCAAAAGAAGGACAAAACATCGACAAGAAATTTATTTCTGTAATTGGTGGTTCTGTAAAACGTACAGGAAAATACAACTCAGTAATTCGTTTACATAGAGAAGTAACTGTAGATTTAGAATTTGAAGTAGTTGCTCAAGCGGACTAATTCTTTCTTTATCAAAACATACAAACCGTTTAGAGCTTGCTTTAAACGGTTTTTTTAGTTAAAAATTATATTATGACTTACACCAGATTATCTAAAGAGCAGTTTGAAGAGTTGCATCAGGAATTTATTAATTTCTTAGCAACACAAAGTATAGATGCTAAAGAATGGGCAGATATTAAAGCCAATAAACCAGATGTGGCCGAACAAGAATTAGATGTGTTTAGTGACTTGGTTTGGGAAGGCGTTTTGTCTAAAGCCAATTATTTAGAACACATATCGGCACAAAGCATTCATTTGTTTGCTTTAAATGAAGACGCAATGCATTTAATTGGTGTGAAGCTTAAAAATGACAAAGACTTAACCACTAATGAAGGTTTTAGTTGGTTGCGCGAAAACTTAATGGATGATAATGTTGAGTTTGTAACCGCAACTAAAGATTATAGCGATAACCCAAATTTAGATAAGTTTACATTAATTCATCAAGGGGCAATTATTACAAAAGGTGATTTATATAATTACTTTGCTAAAATTGTAAGGTAGTTCAGTTTGTAGTCTGTTAGTTAACAGTCGGCAGTTTTTCATTAACACTTATCAGTTAATCAGTTATCAATTAACACATATCAGTTTGTTAGCTGTTTAGTCAATATAGAGGAATCTAACCCCTAACGACTAACGACTAACGACTAAATACTTAAAAAAAATGGCACAAAAACCAGGTATACCAAAAGGAACAAGAGATTTTAATCCAGAAGAAGTAGCGAAACGTCATTACATTATGAATGTGATTAAACGTGAGTTTAAAACCTTCGGATTTCAACCTATTGAAACACCAAGTTTTGAAAATTCATCGACTTTAATGGGGAAATATGGTGAAGAAGGTGATCGTTTAATTTTTAAGATTTTAAATTCTGGTGACTATTTAAAGAAAGCTGACCAAAAAGCTTTAGGTGAATTAAATTCTACAGCAGTAACGTCAAGTATTTCTGAAAAAGCCTTACGCTATGACTTAACCGTACCATTTGCACGTTATGTGGTTCAACACCAAAACGATATTGAGTTTCCATTTAAGCGTTACCAAATGCAACCGGTTTGGCGCGCAGATAGACCTCAAAAAGGACGT
Source organism: Aurantibacter sp. (assembly GCA_036821745.1). Taxonomy (GTDB): domain Bacteria; phylum Bacteroidota; class Bacteroidia; order Flavobacteriales; family Flavobacteriaceae; genus Aurantibacter. Next base: position 8,966 of record DAISIZ010000045.1, read on the forward strand.
TTTAGAGAGTTTTATCAATGTGATGCCGATGTGGTTGGAAGTTCATCTTTATGGCAAGAAGTAGAATTTGTACAGTTGTATGATAATGTATTTAACGCTTTAAAATTAGAAGGTGTTACCATTAAAATAAACAACCGTAAAATTTTATCTGGTATTGCTGAAGTTATTGGAGCAAGCGATAAACTAATCGACTTTACAGTTGCTTTAGATAAATTAGATAAAATAGGTGAGGAGAAAGTAAAAGAAGAAATGTTATCTAAAGGTATTTCTGAAGAAGGTATTGCTAAACTTCAACCATTATTTACTTTAACTGGAGATTTTGGTTCTCAAATTGAAAGCTTAAAAGGTATTTTAAGTACTTCGGAAGAAGGTTTAAAAGGTATTGAAGAATTAGACTTTATAAACAATGCTATTTCAACTTTAGGTTTAAAAACTGCAAAGTTACAGTTAGATGTAACATTAGCACGAGGCTTAAACTATTATACAGGTGCTATTTATGAAGTGTCTGCACCAGAAGGCGTAAAAATGGGCTCTATTGGTGGAGGCGGAAGATATGATGACTTAACAGGTATCTTTGGACTTAAAAATGTAAGTGGTGTTGGTATTAGTTTTGGTTTAGACCGTATTTATTTAGTGATTGAAGAGTTAGGTTTATTCCCAGAAACGGTAACCGATAGTACTAAAGTATTATTTATAAACTTTGGGCAAGATGAGGCTTTATTCTCTTTAAAAGCCATTCAGCAATTAAGAGCTAATGGTGTAAATGCAGAATTATATCCTGATAATGCTAAAATGAAAAAACAAATGAACTTTGCCAATCGTAGAGCTATTCCATTTGTGGTTTTAGTAGGAGAAAACGAAATGAAGTCAAACAACTTCACATTAAAAAATATGATTGATGGTACTCAAGAAACGGTAACATTAGAGGCTTTAATTTCTACAGTGAAATAAATCTCAAATCACACAACATAAAAAAAAAGCGCTTCAATTAATATTGAAGCGCTTTTTATTTATAATTTAATCTTGGATTAAGATTCTATTCTAAATGTAATTACTGGTTTAACTGAGTGATTCGCTAAATCTTCAGAAATACTTCCTGATAAGAAATGAGAAATTCCAGTTCTACCGTGGGTTGCTACCGAAATAGCGTCAATAGCATTTTGCGAAGCGAAATTTAAAATTCCTTTTTCAACCGTATAGTCAGATACAAAAGTAATGTCTTCAATTGCATTTGCATTATCCGTTTTATCTAAGAAGCTTTTTACTTTAGCACGCATTTCTGCAGAACTCATAAAGTAATCTCCTGGTGTATTTACATACACTAATTTTACTTTAGCATCTAAACCTTTAAATAAAGAGATAGCTTGTTTAAATGAAGGAATAACTTCATCTGCAAAGTCTGAAGCAAAAACAACTTGGTCTAATTTAAAATTCTCAGTTCCATCTTTAATAACTAAAACAGGGATGTTAGAATGACGAACAATTTTCTCCGTATTAGAACCAACAAAAATCTCTTGAATACCACTTGCTCCGTGAGATCCCATAATAATTAAGTCGGCTTCGTATTTATTTGCACTATCAATAACACCTTTAAAGTCTAAGTGACTTTGTACTGCTTCTTGGTAATCTACACCTTCCATAAAAGGTAGTTCACTAATGTCTTGAAAATGTTTCTGAGCTAATTTCATATAAAAAATAGCTTCAGGTAAATCATCACTATGTGTTAATTTACTTGGTTGCACATCATTAGTCGTAATCATATTGTCTGGTAATAAGTGCTTACCAATTTCTAACATGTGTAATAAAATTAATTTACTACCGTGTTTTTTAGAAAGATCAACAGCAACTTTTAAAGCTTGATTAGCTGTTTCAGAAAAATCTGTAGGTACAAGAATTGTTTTCATAGAAATGAGTTTGGTTATTATTGTTTTACTCTACTAAATTACAAATTTTAACATTTAAAACGAAGCGTTTTAGTTTAAAATATCCTTAATTTTTTCAAAGTGAACTGCACTAAAGTCACTAATGGTTAAGTTAGCGTTGGTGTAGTCTTGGTTCTTAGAGTTTAAGCTATCGTAACCAATACAAAATATGTTGGCATCATTAGCAGCTTTTATACCGTTAGTAGAATCTTCAATAACAATACAATGTTCAGGTTTTTCATTCGCCGCTTTCGCTGCTTTTTCAAATATTTCCGGATGTGGTTTAGAGGCTTTTAAGTCTGCCCCACTTAATTTTGCTACAAAATATTGGTCCAAGTCAAAACGTGTAAAGACTTTGTTGATTGTTCCCATTGAAGCAGAACTTGCTAACACCAATGTTAATCCATTTTTGTAATAGTTTTGTATTAAATCTAAAACACCAGGTAATAGTTGTAAGCTTTCATCAAAATCGAATAAGCTATAAAAGTGGTTTCGTTTACATTGTACTAAATCATCTGGATTGGCATCTAAACCAAATTGTTCGACTAATTTTTTACAAATATTTTTAGTCGATTGACCTGTAAACGATTCATATAAAGCTTTGGAAACTTCAATGTTATAATCATTAAACATTATATAGTAAGCTTTGTGGTGAAGTGGCTCTGTATCCACAATAACACCATCCATATCAAATAAAATAGCTTTAAGCATTTGGTTTATGTATTTTTATGCGAATATAAGCGCAATTAAGCGTTTATTAAAACAATTTTAAGCGAAGTATCGTTTTCAGTTTTATATGGTTTTTACTCTTCTATTTGTTGTTTTATTAATTGTTGCAATCGCAGGTTTTTCAAAATTAAAACCAAAAAAAGCACAATTTTTTCCAGTAGAATGGGAACCATTATTACGCAGTAACGTAACGTTTTATAATAGGTTGAATTCAGAAAATAAACGCGTTTTTAAAAAACGTATGATGCTATTTTTAAGCGAAGTTCATATTGAAGGCGTACAAACAACTATTGAAGCTATTGATAAAGTCTTAATCGCATCAAGTGCAGTGATTCCTGTATTTGGATTTAAAGAATGGCATTTTAATAATTTGTCGGGTATTATTGTCTATCCAGATACGTTTAATCACGATTTAGAGTTTTCTGCCAATGCAGATAAACGCCAAATTTTAGGTATGATTGGAACTGGACGTTTTGAAAATCAAATGTTATTATCCAGAAAGGCTATTCGAAAAGCATTTAGAAACGAAAAAGATAAATTAAACACACCAGTTCACGAATTTGTACACTTGGTAGATAAAATGGACAATGACACTGATGGGATTCCTGAGCACATTATGCCTCGTGAGTACATCAAACCTTGGCAAGAATTAATGTACAAGGAAATGGAACGCATAAATAATGACGAATCGGATATTAGACATTACGCCACGACTAATGAAGCGGAGTTTTTAGCCGTGACTTCAGAATATTTTTTTGAACGACCAGAATTATTTAAAAAAAACCATCCAGAAATATATCGTATGTTAATGCTTTGTTTTCAGCAAAATCCAGCAGGGAACAAATAATAGTTAATAGTTGTATGATGAAAGCCCAACTTATAGAGCACTACAGTAATTTGTTTGAAAGTGATTTGCTTCAGGAAATAAGCGAGGTTGCTATTTATAAAACCATAGAAGAAAATACAGTAGTTATAGACTACGGACAGCAAATGGGTTATATGCCATTAGTTTTAAATGGTGCAATTAAAATTTCCAGAGAAGATAAAAATGACGATGAATTAGTCTTGTATTTTATAGAGCAAGGCGATACCTGTGCGATGACGTTGTCGTGTTGTATGGGTGAAGCTATAAGTGAAATAAAAGCCGTCACGGAAGTCAAAACAGAATTAGTATTAATACCAATAAGTTATATGGCAAGTTGGTTAACAAAATACACGACGTGGCAACAGTTTATTTTAAGAAGCTACAAAGAACGAATGAACGAACTTTTAGAAGCTATAGATACTTTGGCATTTATGAAAATGGACCAAAGGTTATTTAAGTATTTAAAAGATAAAGCGATGGTAAATCATAACGATACCATACAAGTCACGCATCAAGAAATTTCAAGAGATCTCAACACATCACGTGTTGTGGTTTCTCGCTTATTAAAAGTGTTTGAAAGAGATGGAAAAATAAAACTCTTCAGGAATAAAATACAAATTATCGATTTCTAACTGTGTAACTTAGGTTGCAAACCAATCTTATTTTCTTAAATACATTTGTAGTGTAAATAAATCGTTACAATGTTTGTATTAGGATATTTAGGAGCTGTATTTATAGGCGTGGTTTTAGGCTTAATTGGAAGTGGTGGTTCAATACTTACCGTGCCAATTTTAGTTTATGTTATGACTGTTAATCCTGTTTTAGCAACCGCATATTCTTTGTTTGTTGTTGGGACAACGGCGTTATTTGGAGCTATTAACAATATTAAATCTGGTTTAGTAGATTTTAAAATTGCTATTAACTTTTTCATTCCAGCTTTAATATCTGTTTATCTATCCAGACGCTATATTATTCCTAATATACCAGAACAACTTTTTAATATTGAAGAATTCATAGTAACTAAAAACACGGTTATTATGTTGTTTTTTGCGTTGTTAATGATAGTCGCTTCAATAGCAATGATTGTTTCAGAAACTCCAAAAAACGAAAATAAAGAAATAGAAAAAGGAAGTGAAAAGGGAGCTGTAAAACAGCAGGTTTTTATCATTACAGAAGGCTTAGTTGTTGGTTTACTAACAGGTTTAGTTGGCGCAGGTGGCGGTTTTTTAATAATTCCAGTATTGGTGTTGTTTGCAAAATTGCCTTTTAAAAATGCCGTAGCAACTTCTTTAGTTATTGTGGCTGTGAAATCCTTAATAGGTTTTTTAGGCGATGTGCAAAACCTAAGTATTGATTGGACGTTTTTATTAAGCTTTACAGCTTTTGCTGTTTTAGGTATTGGAATAGGGATTTATTTAAACCGTTTTATTGACGGAAAAAAACTAAAAAAGAGTTTTGGATTTTTTGTTTTAATTATGGCATTTTACGTCATCTTTAAAGAATTATCCTAATTAGAAATTGTATTTTTGAATTGAAAAATTATTAGCATGAAAATAGAACAAATTTATACCGGATGTTTAGCGCAAGGCGCATATTATATAGAAAGTAATGGCGAAGTTGCAATTATTGACCCTTTACGTGAAGTGAATACATATATTAATAAAGCGAACGATAGTGACGCGAAAATCAAGTATATTTTTGAAACGCATTTTCATGCCGATTTTGTGAGTGGTCACGTTACTTTAGCCGAAAAAACTGGTGCATCTATAATTTATGGACCAACAGCAAATCCAAAATTTGATGCTATTATAGCAGAAGATGAGCAAGTGTTTCAATTAGGAGATGTGACAATTACAGCGTTACATACGCCAGGTCATACTATGGAAAGTACAACGTATTTATTGAAAGATAAAAACGGAAAGAATCACGCTATTTTTAGTGGAGATACGTTGTTTTTAGGTGATGTTGGTCGTCCAGATTTAGCACAAAAATCTGCAGATATGACTATGGAAGATTTAGCAGGTTTGTCTTTTGATAGCTTACGTAATAAAATTATGCCTTTAGAAGATGAGGTTACTGTTTATCCTGGTCATGGCGCTGGTTCTGCTTGTGGTAAAAACATGATGAAGGAAACGGTTGACACGTTAGGGAACCAAAAGCAAATGAATTATGCTTTAAGAGCAGATATGACTAAAGCTGAATTTGTTAAAGAAGTAACAGATGGTTTAGCGCCTCCACCAAAATATTTCCCTTTAAATGTAAAACTAAACAAAGAAGGTTATGCCGATTTAGATGAAGTGATTACTAAGTCTAACAATGGTTTAAATCCAGATGAATTTGAAGCAATGGCTGAACAAACTGAAGCCTTAGTTTTAGATGTACGTCACCAACATGATTTTGTAAAAGGCTTTGTGCCAAGATCTATTTTTATAGGTTTAAAAGGTGGATTCGCTCCTTGGGTTGGTGCTTTAATTGCCGATATTTCTCAGCCAATTTTATTAATTGTTGAAGAAGGCGAAGAACAAGAAGCAATAACACGTTTATCGCGTGTTGGTTTCGATAATGTTTTAGGATATTTAAAAGGTGGTTTCCAAGCTTGGAAAGAAAGCGGGAAGGAAACGGATAGTATGTTATCTATTTCTGCGGAAGAATTTTCAAATAGACTTAAAGCGAATAAAATTCCTGTGTTTGATGTACGTAAAGACGGTGAGTTTTTATCAGCTCACATTGAAGATGCACAATTAACACCATTAGATAACATTAATACACACTTAGAGAAGTTTCCAAAAACTGAAGATTTTTACGTGCATTGCGCTGGTGGATATCGTTCAGTAATAGCGTCGTCTATTTTAAAAAGTCGCGGTATTCATAATTTAATTGATGTTGTAGGTGGAATGAGTCATATTCGCCAAACGGATATTCCTTTAGTTGAAAATGCATGTCCATCGACTTTGAAATAAATTAATAAGGTTAGTAGGTTATAAGTTGATAAGGTTATTGGTTAGTCCAAATAGCATATCAACTAACACATCTAATCCGTCTAACTGTCTAACTATCTAATAAAAATGAGAAAATTTTCAGAATTACTAAATAAAGAAACTCCAGTTTTGGTTGACTTTTATGCCGATTGGTGTGGACCTTGCCAAACTATGATGCCAATTTTAAAAACGGTAAAAGACGAGTTAGGTGATGCGGTTTCTATTATTAAAATTAATATAGATAAGAATCAAAACTTAGCCACAACGTTTCAAGTGCGTGGTGTACCAACATTTATGTTATATAAGTCTGGAAAACAAGTTTGGAGACAAAGCGGGTTGATTCAAAAAAACGATTTAATTCGAGAAATTAAAAAACACCAATAATGGAACTTATTTTAAAACCTTGGACTTGGTATGTAGCCGGTCCTATAATAGC
>DAISIZ010000046.1:0-4342 GCA_036821745.1 Aurantibacter sp.
TTCCCAATTGTCTGCGAAACTCCACATAGCAACGGCATCTAAAATATATCTTGGTGTGTTTCTGTTAAATACATTTGCTCCTGAAATATCACGGTTAGATAAACCTAATTCAATTTTGTACTTTAATTTAGTACTGTAAGCAAAACCGCTAAATTTTAAACGTGCTCTACGTAAAATAAAATTATCTTCTCTTTGGCCATACTGATTTCCATCATGATCCCATGAAGATGTTGAACGTACTTGAAAACGCGGTGCGAATTTTACGCTAAAAGAACTGTCTTTAGCAGTAAAGTTAATCATTCCTTTACCAAATTTGGTATCGCTTATTTCTTGTGCATTTGCAGTGAAGGTTAAGCATAATAAGGCTACGATAAGGGTAAATCTAAGTTTCATTGTATTATTAATTTTTGTCGGTGCAAATAAATAACTCTAATGTTAACTTAATGTTTCCTAATGTTTAATAATATGTGTTTTTTAAATAAATAAAGGCTACTTCGGCCAAAAGCAGCCTTTTTAGAAATCATAATAATGTAGTCGACAAAAACTAATAGATTATATGAAAAACTAATTATGTTGTCTATAGATACTACAACTATGGACTTTTTACTTAAAGTTAAGGTAAAGCTAATATTATGTGAATATTAAGCTTTTAATAGCTTTTTTGTTGAGTTCTAATCATTTGATGATTAAATTCTTATGCTCATAATGTTAATTTAACGTTAACTAAAGGTTGTGTTAATGTTAAGGGTTTGTTATATTTGAGGTATATACTATTTAAAAACCCATAATTATGAAGAAAACAATTTTAAGTTCAATTGCCTTTTTAATTGCTGTGGTATCCTTTGCTCAAGAGCAACGAGATTTAAAACATAACGAAGACACTAATTTAATTGAAGTGGTTTATTATCATGACAATGGCGTTGTAAGTCAAATAGGTACTTACACGACAGATGGTAAATTACAAGGTGAATGGTTTAGTTATGACACAGTAGGCAAAAAACAAGTTTCTGCAAATTATGATAAAGGTAAAAAAGTCGGCAAGTGGTTTTTCTGGAAAGATGCCACATTAAAAGAAGTAGATTATAGTAATAATGCTATTGTAAGTATTAGAGAATGGAACGAATAATGTTCTGTTGTTTTTCATCGCAATAAAAGTATTACCACTAAACACAAAAAAGCATCTTCAATTTGAAGGTGCTTTTTTTGATTAAGGATTTATAATGTGTTATTCTACAGTCCAATTTGCGCCCCAAGTAGCGTAATCCGTACCTGTTGCGTTTCCTTCACCAGTATAAAAATCACTATCTGTAAAAGAAACAGTCGTGTCATTTTTTAGTTTTAAAGTCACATCTACAAAAGTGACATCGGTGACTTGTAAGTCATCACTTACAACACCATTTCCTGTATCAACATCGTCTAAATCAAAACCTTCACCATAACCTGTAATGTGAACATTTGTAAAAATACCTTGTGTTCCAACTCTTAATCTTATAGCTTCTGAAGAGTTTGCAGATCCTTCACCTATAACCGTTAAGTTAGTTACTGTGGGTTTAGAGAAAAAACCAGCGACATTACCGTTGCTGTTAAATCCGTCACCTTCAATAGCTTTATCATCACTTGCTCTATGCTTAACGTAAACGTTAGTTAATGTTCCTGTAAAACCTTCAGTCCAATCAATAGAATCATCTTGTGAGTTAATAGATGATACATAATTTGCATTTACAGTTCCTCCAAAAAATTCAAAACCATCATCTTTTCCTTCATAAGCTTGAACGTGGTCTATATTTGTACCATTACCAACGCCATAAAAAGAAAAGGCATTATTTTCTGAAGAACTTGATGCAGCTCCGCCAGAATATTCCACTCTAACATAAGATAAAGATCCAGAGTTATCATTGGCAACATTACCGCCATAAGGTAAGTTTCCAATTTCCGAGGTTGCTGTTGCTGTTCCAGTTGTAGAGTTAATAGGTGCTTTTCCTAATAAAATTAATCCACCCCAATCTCCAGCTTGAGGATTTACTGCATTAGATGTTAATACTATTGGGCAACTAGCTGTCCCGTTAGCTTCAATTTTTGCACCTTGCGCTATGGCAATATAAACTTGAGCGCCACTGGCCAATGCTTTTATGGTTGTACAAGCAGGAATAGTTAATGTTGTTCCTGAAGTCATAACTAATGGTCCATTTAATACATAAACTTTGTTGGCTTCTAAAGTTAAATCTTGTGTGTAGTTTCCAGAAAGAAAAACTTCTATGCCGGAATTGTTTCCGACTCCAGGATTCGTTGCGCCGTAATTGTTAATTACAATGTCTGCAGTATCGTCTGTTGTACAAGAAAATACTGAAGCTAATAAGGCTAAACCTAAAATTAATTGATTTTTCATTTTTTTGTTTTAATTGTGTTGTTTGTGTTTTATTAAAATTTGTACTTTAATTGAAGGCTTAAGTTGATGCCTCTTTTATAATCGGTTAAGCTTCCTCCGGTTGCAGACGATATTAAAACATCGCCTTTGCCTTCCACTTTTCTTGAATATTTAATACTTGGATTTAATAGGTTTTTTGCACTAAAATTGATTTCAAAATTCTTTTTGATTTTATTTTTTAAAACAAAGTCTAAAGTTGCAACGTTGTTTTCTATAATGTTCCCTGCTTTACCAGAACCTAAAGCATCTATGCGGTCTGAGAAATAAGAGAAGATTAAACCAGCGGTTGGTTTGTAGTTTTTAAAACGTGGTGTATAACTTATATCAGCATTAATTAATAATGGTGATGCACCTTGTAATTCGTCTGAAGTTCTATTAAAGTTGAAAGAAGCAATACTACCAGGGATTTGTTCAAATAAATCCTGCTTGGTATTCATATAGGTAATATTGGCTCCAGTCGCTAAAACTGATTTCTCATCTTCATCAACTATAATGTTTTTTCTTGCTTCTAATTCTACGCCGTAAATGGTTGCTTTATTTCCGGTTCTTGCAAAACGTTGTGTTCCTGTTGCATCATTAGCAATGACTAAGTTTACAGGATCGTTTATTGTTTTGTTAAAGACAGAAATTGAAATCAATTCGCTTCGGCTGTAAAACCATTCGTATTTAAGGTCTAAATTTAAAATTTTAGAAAACCCAATAACGTCTGGATTACCACCAATACTGGTTGTTACATCTTCATAAACAAAAGGAGCGACTTCTTTAAATTCTGGTGTAGATACGGTTTGACTTCCAGAGAAACGTAAGTTCATAGCGTCTGTAAGCGCATATTTTACATTTAAACTTGGTAAAAGGAAGGTTTCTTTAGAGTTAACTTCTCCTATAGCATCATTCCCTAAAGTGGTTACATTATAATTTACATTTTGCTCAAAAGATTCTAAACGAATTCCAGGAACAATTAACCATTTTTCATTGGGTTTAATTTGTGCATCTAAATAACCAGCATATATATTTAATTTACCTTTATAGGTGTTTTCTGGTGATGCGGGTTTGTTGGTAGTAGATAATGATGGGTAAGGCGTTAATACTTTAATTTGATGTAAGGCGTTGTTGTTTGGACTGTTACTTAAATCTACATTGTTTATGTTGAAAAAACTGTTTAAATTGGTAACGTCGGCTATTTGATAATCATTATCTAAAATGTCATAACCATAACGGACATTGTCAAACTCTCTGGTTTTAGATCTTCCGTTGTAACCTAAGTTAAGTTTGATTTTATCATTTAATTGATACGCTAAATTAACACGTCCATTAAGTTCGTTATCGGTAATATTTTGAAAGTAACGTTGGTTGTCAAAAGCAACATTACTGTAAAATGTAGGGAATGTTGTTGCATCATTATCAAATGCTAAATCATATTCTTCTACCGAAAAACGTTTTCTGTCTGGTTGATGAGATGAAACATTATTGTATCCAATTCCCCAGTCAATATTAATTTTTTCAGATTTGTGTTTCCCTAATAATTGGTTTACCATTATTTTAGTTTGATCAAACTGGATATTTTGTTGGTAAAACCCTTTGTCTGTATCTTTAATAGCATCGCGAAATTTCCCTTTACCGTCGGTTCCAAAATATCCAACTTCGTCCGATGAATTATTGATAAATAATGAATTGAATGAGATGCTGTTTTTATCATTAATTTTATAGGCTAAATTCCCCATAGCTGTTGTGGTTGTGCTATATTCAAATTCTTCAGACTCGTCAAAACGTTTATTTTCAAATAAAGCAAAGTCCACCGCTTTACCTTTACGGTATTCGTAGTTGTTTTCAAAACTGGCAGTTCCAAAAAAGCTTAATTTGGAATCGTTTTTAAACGTATGTTTTACGCCTCCAGAAACACCGTAATTTGTGTTTATT
>DAISIZ010000046.1:4352-12151 GCA_036821745.1 Aurantibacter sp.
TATTTTCAGGATCTACGCTATGAGAAAGTATGACGGCAAACGGATTGTGGTTGTAGCGACCATAAAAACCAAAGTGTCCAGTACCTTCGCTTCTTACAAAGTTTTTATTCACGGCATTAGTATTTATGCCAGAACCTGTAAATACATTTATGTAGGCTTTTCCACGATGAGATTTTGACGAAATATCAACATTTCCTGCAGCGAAATCGGCATAAAATTTAGAGGCATAGGCTTTACTAATAGAAACACTCTCAATAACGTCCGAAGAAAATAAATTTAAATCGATGTTCTTTTTGTTAACGTCATTAGATGGTAATGATAAACCATTAAACGTGGTGTTTAAGTATCTATCACCTAAACCACGTACATATACGTTACTTGAGCCTTCTTGCTTAGAAACTCCTGAGATTTTTGCAACAGCTCCAGCAGCATCACTTACGCCTTTTCTGGATAATTCGGCAGCGCCAATACTCTGTTTAATTTCTACGGCTTTTTTTTGATCTAAGAGTAGGGCAGTTTCTGTTTCTCTTGAAATAGTCGTTTTTATAATAACATCATCCAGTTGTGCGGCACTTGCTCCTAAAGAGATTGTTTTTTTTATTGCGTCACCATCAGTAATTGTAATAGTGATTATTTGTGTTTCATAACCAACAAAGCTAAATTCAATTTGATGTGTTCCAACTTCTAAGTTTTCTAAGTTGTAATTTCCATCTATATCAGAAGAAGTTCCTTTTGATGTGCCTTTGATTAAAACATTGGCAAATGGTAATGGTTCATCATTAAAATCCTTGTCTGTAATTTGTCCTGAAATTGAACCTGGATTTTGTCCAAAAGATAATACAGAGATAAGTAATATTAGAATGTGTGTAAATTGTTTCATTAATCTGGGTTTATTTTACACCGCAAATTAACGACAGCATTTATGTTTGGAAGTTACCACTATGCTAACAGTACTTTAATAAATCGTTAGAAATTAAAGAATGTAATTAACATTTACATAATATTGAAACCAAAAAAAAGGGAAGCAATAAATGCTTCCCTTTGTAACTATAATAAAGTGTGATAAATTATTTAACCACTAATTTTTTAGTTGAAGTTGTTCCGTTTTGGTTGATATTTAAAATGTAAATACCAGCTCTTAAGTTAGAAACATTTAAACGGTTGTTAGTAAGGTTAGCATTTAAAACTTGCTTACCTAATACATCAAATACTGTTGCAGTAATAGTTGCGTTAGATTGAGAAGTAATATTTACAAAACCATTATTTACTGGGTTAGGGTAAACGCTAAATGTTGTATTTGCATCAATTGACTGAACTGATAATGTAAATCCATTAGCATCACCAGGAGTTCCTAAATCACCGCTACCAATATCGTTTATAGCATTACCCCAATTAGCACCATCGTCATTGTCCGTGCTATTTAATGCTGTTGCAGATAATTCCATAGCAGCTCCAGCAGTATCAGGAAATGCAGCATCGCTATACGCTACAAGATCTATGGTTGTACCTGAGCATACAATTTGTATTTCATCTGTCCCATTAGACATTACGATACCAGAATATTCGTAGTCTACTGTAATGTCACCATTGGTATCTGTATCATCATTTCTTCCAAGAACTACATAGCCATTTGCAGGAACAATAACACTTGATCCTATAGTATGACTATCCGATCCTTGATCAGAAATAACTAGACCTATCATATCAATAGCTGAAGAAGTTGTGTTGTAAACTTCAAAGTACTCACCTAAATCATCATCGACAGCATTAGGGTTTTTCATTATCTCAGTAATAATCAAAGATCCTACATTAGGACAAGTAATAGCTGGTAAACAAGCAGGACTTGTAATACTTCTGTTAAAATCACAACCACTATTAGTAAGGAGTCCTGAAAAGTTAATAGAGAAATCAACTCCTTCATTAACATTGCTAATGATTATAGTTCCAGTAGCACTTGTCGATGGGTTATCTCCGCTAATTGTACCAACGCCACCTGTGTCTAAAGTGTAAGTAGAAGTATTTCCTCCAGTAAATTCAATAGTTGTTGTGTACGTGTCTGTTCCTGTAGTTTCAGTATCACACGTTGTTGTTATAGTTCCAATTTGTAAATCACAAGGGAAAGAAACAGAAAAATCAACAGTAGAACTTACTACAGGGTTTAATGACATTCCAGCATTATCTACAAGTTCGAATGTGATAGTGAAATTCTCACCGTCAGCAACAGCAACGGCGTCATCTAAAACATCAAATTTATCTTCTAGAAATGTTCCTCCAGGAGAAACAAGTGTTTTTTTAATAAATCCATCACCAGCACTTGCTGCAGCGACATTAAAATTTTGTACATCAATAACAACATCAACACTTGTTGTTCCAGCTGCAAAAACCTGATTGTTATTAGGTCCAGTAATACTAATGAAAGGATCACTCGAATTCCCTACTAATTTAATATTTCTCATACGAATACCTCTGTCAGCATTTGAACTACCATTGTTTTTTAAACGAATAACAACTTGATTAGATACATTCATTAATGAATACGTAAAGGTGGTAAATCCTGTCGTTGTTATAGGAGATAAAGTGCTTTCAGTGTAAGTAGCACCTCCATCATACGATATTTCTACAACAGTTTCAATATGATTTCCACTATCAAAAGATCTAATATCTACAGAAAAGTCAGCAGTAGCATAAGATGATAGATCTACTGTTTCAGAAATAATTTCATCACCAGGAGAACCTGCGTCTAAAAGATAATAAGTGCTTTTGTCAATGTTGTTTGTTGTGACATTGTTAGTGTCAGTCCATCCAGCAGGGAAAGCGCCTCCACCACCTAAGTTAAAAAGTTCAATTTGTGCACTTAACATACTTGAAAATGTTAAAGCTACAAATAACAAAAAGTAAATTTTCTTCATAATAAATAAGATTTAATAGTACAAATTTAGCTAAAAAAATAAGGTGACCATTAAGTTTTGATATAAGATTAGGTTTTGTTTACAATTAAATAACATTGAGATGATTTCATCGGGTTTTGTGACATTTTGAGGATTTTTTTTATAGGCTATTCTGTTTAAAAATTGATTTGATGTTACCAAATGGTTAACAGAATTAAATCTTTGTAATTAAATTTTATCTTTACCACTTAGGATATTATAATTTATGAATACACAAGACATAAAAATTCTTCTGGTTGATGATGAACCTGATATATTAGAAATTGTAGGTTACAATTTATCTAACGAAGGTTATCAAGTGATTAAAGCTGAAAACGGCGTCGAAGCCATTAAAAAAGCTAAAAAACATCAGCCCCATTTAATTATTTTAGATGTAATGATGCCAGAAATGGATGGTGTTGAAGCTTGTGAAAATATTAGAAAAATCCCTGAACTTTCTCAAACCATAATTACTTTTTTAACAGCACGAAGTGAAGATTATTCTCAAGTGGCAGGTTTTGAAGCTGGTGCTGACGATTATATTACCAAACCAATAAAACCTAAGGTTTTAATAAGTAAAGTGAAAGCTTTATTAAGACGTTTAAATACCGAAGCTAAAACCGAAGAAACCGATGTAGTTAAATTGGGTAACATCATTATAAATCGTGACGAATATAAAGTGTCGGTTAATAAAAAAGAGTTGCTTTTACCTCGTAAAGAATTTGAGTTATTATATCTGTTAACGTCTAAACCAGGAAAGGTGTTTAAGCGAGAAGATATTTTGGACAAAGTTTGGGGTAATGAAGTGGTAGTTGGAGGAAGAACCATTGATGTTCACATTAGAAAACTACGTGAAAAAATTGGTGACGATCGTTTTAAAACTGTAAAAGGGGTTGGCTATAAGTTTGTAGAGTAATATGAAGTTAAAAACAACTTATAAATTTGCATTTAAGACGTCGCTTTTAGTGGCTTTATTAACGTCTGTGCTTATTAGTGCGTTTCTATATGTGCAAAACCTTAGTTTATGGTATGCTTTGCTTTTTGGGTTTATCACGTTTTGGGTGGCCTTTTTTATTATTCAATATCGCGTTCAGGAATTTATTTACAAACGCATTTCTAAAATCTACGAAGATTTAACACTTTTAGAGTCAGCCGAATTTACAGGGAAGCAAATCACTACCGATATGGCAACTCTTACCCAAGAAATAGATAAGTACGCCAGAGAGAAAAAGATAGAAATTGAATCCTTAAAAGTACGTGAGAATTACCGTAAAGAATTTATGGGTAATGTGGCTCACGAACTTAAAACGCCATTATTTACCGTACAAGGTTATATTGAAACTTTAATTGATGGTGCAATGCACAACGAAGCCATTGCCGAAAAATATTTAGGTAGAGCCAGCAAAGGTGTCGAGCGATTAATTTACATTGTAAACGATTTAGATAGCATCTCCAAATTGGAAGTTGGTGATTTAACTTTAGACAAAGAAGCGTTTAATATTATAGAACTCGTACAAAGTGTGTTCGATTTGTTAGAAATGAAAGCCTCTAAAAAACAAATCACACTAACATTCGATAAAGACTATAACGAACCTATAATGGTTCTTGCCGATAAAGGTCGTATTCAACAAGTATTAGCCAATTTAATAGTGAATTCTATTAAGTATGGAAGAGAGAATGGGACAACTGAAGTTTCTGTAGAAAGATTGTTAAAGACCAAGTTTTTAGTTCGTGTGACAGATAATGGCGAAGGTATTTCAAAAGAAAACTTAACCCGTGTTTTCGAGCGTTTTTATCGCGTAGATAAAAGTGGTTCGCGACAAGTTGGTGGTTCCGGATTAGGCTTATCTATTGTAAAACATATTGTAGAAGCGCACCAAGAACGGATTTATGTAGAAAGTGAAGAAAACGTCGGTAGAGAATTTTCGTTTACATTAAACAAAGCGTCGGAATAAATTCTCGGTAAGTCTGCTTTCAAACTCAAATTTTCTAAAACCTGTATAATTTTTCAGTTGCTCTAATTGATTCACGTTGAAATCCTCTTGTTGGCAATACGGCGCGATATGTTGTTGTTCTAAATGTTTGGCCAAATAGTTTTGTTCAAACTGTCCAGGCGTTGGAATAAAAAACACTTTTTTAGTCAGCTTAGCAAAATCCATAATACTGGTATAGCCAGATCTTGCAATAACTAATTCACTTTGGTTAATGGCTTTTTCTAAATCTTTAGAGGTTAAAAAATTAATCTCTGTTAAATTTCCTTCAGTCGATTTTGTCTGAGTTTCTTCTACTTTTCCTTTTACCATTAAAATGGTTTTATCGGAATTTTTAAAGACTTTCCGTAAGTGATTCTCTAAAAGTTCACGTTGCGGTTCTGGACCAGATAAAACAATTAAGATATCGTAAGCTAAAGTTTCTTTATGGTAATTAAATCGACTTAAAGCACCAATATATTGTATAGGTGTTTTTATGTTTTTAGCTGAAGAATGCCCAAGTTCGCCACTTAAATTAGGTTCGTTTTTAAAATCTGGAATCCAACACCAATCAAATTTATTAATAAAAGAAGCATGCAGTTTTGTAGAGAAAAAACTGGTGCTTCCTGTTAGTACTTTTAATTGATGCGTCATAAAAACAGAATTGACTTTGTGAGAATACACACCTAATCTATTGTCAGATATAATACCATTAATTTGATGTGTTTCTATAATCTCTTGTGTGACTTTATGTTCTGCTTTAATAGCTTTGTAAATACGCGGTAATTGTTTTAGTAAGTGCCATTTAAAATAGCGTTCCTTTTTAGGGTATGTAATATTGTAACCAGGTAATTCAATATGTTGTAGCTGTGGGAATTCTTTTTTAAGTAAGCTTAAAGCTTCTTGGTCGCTGGCAATAACCACATCATAATTATAATGTAGTAAAGCGTTAATAATTGGAATGCATCTGCACGCGTGACCAATTCCCCAATTAAGAGGTGCAACAAGAATTCTTTTTTTCATATTAAAACAAATATACAGTTAATATGCTGTGTTTTATAAAAGCTAACTTTTTGTAAAAGTTAAGCGAGTATGAAATGAGTCTAAAGAAAAAGTTCTACTTTTGGGGTAAATTAAATAGCACACTCGTGGGAAGTAAAAACAAACAAAAACGATTTAACGAAAACGCCACTTTTTCACACGTATTTCAGCCAACTCGCGAAGAGATTGTAGATGGTGTTTATGAGATGAAAGGCAACTGGAATAAAAAATTCTTTAAAAACGATAACCCAATAGTTTTAGAATTAGGTTGTGGTAAAGGAGAATATTCTGTGGCTTTAGCTAAAAAGTTTCCCAATAAAAATTTTATCGGTATCGATTTAAAAGGCGCGCGTTTTTTCTTTGGCGCTAAAGAAGCTAACGAAGCAGGAATGACTAATGTTGCTTTTTTACGTACACAAATTGAGTTAATCGATAAGGTGTTTGCTGAGAATGAAGTCGATGAAATTTGGATTACTTTTCCAGATCCACAAATAAAATATAAGCGTACCAAACATAGAATGACTAACGAAGCTTTTTTAGCACGTTATAAAACGGTTCTAAAAGAAGAAGGTACCGTAAATTTAAAAACCGATAGCGAATTTATGCACGGTTATACTTTAGGTTTATTACACGGATTAGGACACGAAGTATTATATGCAAATCACGATATTTACAGACAAGAAGGTGCGCCAGAAGAAGTGATGTCTATCCAGACTTATTACGAAAGTCAGTACTTGGCAGTCGATAAAGCCATTACATTTACCAAATTCAAAATTAAATAGATTTTGGATATTACAATCACTTTCTTTTTAAGTTTGCTCGTGGCGTTTGTTGGCGTTATTCCACCTGGTTTATTAAATATGACCGCAGCAAAAATTAGCTTAAAAGAAGGACATATAAACGGTTTAATGTTTTCAATTGGCGCTTGTGTCATTGTTGGCGTACAAACCGTTATTGCATTAATATTTTCACGTTACTTATCTAAAAACCCAGACGTCATAAGTGTATTACAACGCGTGGCATTTGTAATTTTTGTATTAATTACCATTTACTTTTTGGTCATAGCAAAAAAGAAAAGTGACAAGCCAAAAATAGAACGTGAACCAAGAAGTAAAAATAGTCGTTTTTTCTTCGGAATGTTCCTTTCAGTTTTAAATGTGTTTCCTATTCCATATCAAGCTTATATGAGTATAACGGTAGCTTCGTTAGGCTTTTTAGAGTTTGATAATATTGGTATGTTGACGTACACTTTGGGAGCCATAATGGGAACTTTAGTGACGCTATATATCTATGTGTTTTTCTTTGAGAAAATAGATAGTCAGTATATCAAATCTTCACGAAATATGAGTCGTTTAATTGGTATTGTTACAGGAGTTATTGCGTTAATTACTTTAATTAACATCATTAAAGATTTGTATTAATGAAACCTGAAACTTTACATTTTTATGAGCGTGTTTACGAAATTGTTTGTAAAATCCCTGAAGGTAAAGTCACCAGTTATGGAGCTATAGCCAATTTTTTAGGCGCTAAACGCAGTGCCAGATTAGTCGGTTATGCAATGAACAATTCACACAGTAAAAATGTGCCAGCACATCGTGTGGTAAATCGTAAAGGTTTACTAACCGGTAAGCATCATTTTGATGGTACAAACCTTATGCAACAGTTGTTAGAAAACGAAGGTGTTGAGGTTATCGATAATCAAATCCAAAATTTAGAATCGGTATTTTGGAATCCTATGGATTATTTAGCGGAATAGTTTTTGTTATCTTTCTGCTATGAAAAATAGCATTGTATTAAGTTTCTTTATTTTAGTCCTATGTCTTTCTTGTGAAAACAAAGAAAGAATGCATTTACCTATTCT
>DAISIZ010000046.1:12251-15458 GCA_036821745.1 Aurantibacter sp.
CTATTCTGAAAAACATAACACGTTTTTAGCTAAAAGAAGTCGTCAACATTACGAAACGTTTCCATTGTTTGTATTTAATAACTCTAATGAAAACAGAATTGTAGAATATAATGTTTTGAATGGTGATGTTTTTGCCATTCAAGAAGCGCAGAATTCTAATGGTGAATGGAAACCAATTGAGTATGTGGAAATTCATAAAGCTTGCGGTAATGGTTTAAATTTTAATTTAAAATCCAAGCATTTTTTAGTTAGTGCAGTGAAAAAGTATTCAGGGGATTTTCAAACAAACCTGCGTGTTAAGTTTTATTCTTTGGGTAATGTCTATTATTCTAATGTTTATAAAGGTTCAATTAATAAAACTCAGTTTAATACTAACGAGGTTTTAGAACAATTAAAATTACGTTATAAAGAAAGTACACCGCAATATAAAAGTAAATTGCAGTTAGCTTTTTTGAATTACTAAGCATCTATAAAATACGCTTCCTTTTTACCAAAATCTTCACAATTAACCACTTCATTCTTCAAGGTTTAAGTCGTATATTTGCGCTTAGAATAAATCTAAATTAAAATAGTAAGCTGTTTTAATTCTATATAAAAAATTACAAATTCATTTTTAGATGAAAATAAATAAAGAAAACGTTTTAAACGCTTTATCAACAATAACAGTACCTGGCGAAGGACAAAACATGGTAGAAAGTGGTGCTGTAACAAACGTAGTTACTTTTGCCGATGAGGTTATTGTAGACATCACAATAGCAAATCCAGCCTTACAAGCGCGTAAAAAAACAGAAGCTGAAATCAAAAAAGTGATTACAGAACAAATTGACGCGAGTGCACAAGTAAAAGTAAATATTAAAGTTAGTGCTCCAGCAGCGCCAACTAACGAGATTAAAGGAAAAGCAATTCCTGGTATTAAAAATATTGTAGCTGTAGCTTCAGGAAAAGGAGGCGTTGGTAAATCTACCGTAACGGCAAACTTAGCGGTAAGCTTAGCAAAAATGGGCTTTAAAGTTGGTGTTTTAGATGCCGATATTTACGGACCATCAATGCCAATTATGTTCGATGTGGAATTAGAACGTCCAATTTCGGTAAACGTAGACGGTAAATCTAAAATGAAACCTGTAGAAAATTACGGCATTCAAATTTTATCAATCGGTTTCTTTACAAAACCAGACCAAGCCGTAGTATGGCGTGGACCAATGGCAAGTAAAGCCTTAAATCAAATGATTTTCGATGCCGCTTGGGGCGAATTAGATTTTCTTTTATTAGATCTTCCTCCTGGAACTGGTGATATTCATTTAAGCATCATGCAATCCTTACCAATAACGGGTGCAGTTGTGGTAAGTACACCACAAAATGTAGCTTTAGCCGATGCTAAAAAAGGGGTTTCAATGTTCCAACAAGATAGCATAAACGTGCCAGTTTTAGGAATTATAGAAAATATGGCGTACTTCACTCCAGAAGAATTGCCAAACAACAAATATTACATTTTTGGTAAAGAAGGTGCTAAGCATTTAGCGGCCGATTTACAAGTGCCACTTTTAGGAGAAATTCCTATCGTTCAAAGCATTCGCGAAGCAGGAGATTACGGTCGTCCGGCGGCAATGCAAGAAGGGACAACTTTAGAAACTGCGTTTACAGAATTAACTAAAAAGGTGGTTCAAGAAGTGGTAAACAGAAATGAAAATCTTCCAGAAACCGAAGCCATTAAAATCACCACTATGGCGGGATGTTCTGCAGTAAAAAGCTAAACTATGACAGCTCAAGAAACAAAACTTAATGTCGAAAAAGCATTAGACGAAATCCGTCCGTTTTTACAAAGCGATGGTGGCGATATTTCTCTGGTTTCTATCGACGATTCTATCGTAACCGTTAAGCTTCAAGGTGCTTGCGTAGGTTGCAGTGTTAACCAAATGACGCTAAAATCGGGTGTAGAAATGACTATTAAAAAATATGTACCTCACATCAATGAAGTAGTCGATGTAAGTTAGTATTATGGCGTTACCAGAATCCTGAAAGAAAAATTCAGGATTCCGGTCGCGCTATCCGCTAAAAGTTTTGGCTCAAAGCATACGCTCGCCAAAAGCTACCGCTACTATCGCTAACGCAAAGTCGGTACAGCATTCAAACGCTTAGGTTTAAATTAACCATTTAGATTAATAGTGAGTCTTTCTCAAAACTCACAAAAAAAAGTTGCCCATTCAATATGATTCAAACAGATATACTTATAATTGGTGCAGGACCAACAGGATTATTTACCGTTTTTGAAGCAGGATTATTAAAATTAAAATGCCATTTAATAGACGCATTACCGCAACCTGGCGGACAATGCTCAGAGATATATCCTAAAAAACCTATTTACGATATTCCGGCATATCCAGAAATTCTTGCTGGCGATTTAACAGATCGTTTAATGGAGCAAATCAAACAGTTTGAACCAGGTTTTACTTTAGGCGAACGTGCCGATACTATAGAGAAACAAGAAGATGGGACATTTATAGTAACTACAAATAAAGGCACGCAACACCAAGCGCCAGTGGTTGCAATTGCTGGTGGATTAGGAAGTTTCGAACCACGTAAACCACAAATACATAACATCTCTTTCTTTGAAGATAAAGGTGTAGAATATATCATAAAAGATCCAGAGGTTTATCGCGATAAAAAAGTCGTAATTGCTGGTGGAGGAGATTCTGCTTTAGACTGGAGTATCTTTTTAAGCGATGTTGCTAAAGAAGTCACTTTAGTACACAGACGTAGTGAATTTCGTGGACATTTAGATTCTGTCGAAAAAGTACAAGAACTTAAAAACGCAGGAAAAATAAACTTAATCACACCAGCTGAAATTATAGGAATACTTGGTGATGATAAAGTCACAGGTGTCGTAGTAAAAGAGTCTAAAGAAAAACACATAGACAAAGAATACGAAGTAGAATGTGATCACTTTGTACCGCTTTTTGGCTTGTCTCCAAAGTTAGGTCCAATTGCAAATTGGGGCTTAGAAATTGAGAAAAACGCCATTAAGGTAGATAACAGTTTAGATTACCAAACTAACATTCCAGGTATCTTTGCTATTGGCGATGTGAATACTTATCCAGGAAAATTAAAGTTAATTTTATGTGGTTTTCACGAAGCAACTTTAATGTGTCAATCGGCTTATAAAATTATAAATCCAGGAAAACGTTATGTAATGAAATACACAACCGTAGC
>DAISIZ010000047.1:0-15078 GCA_036821745.1 Aurantibacter sp.
GAACGGTGAAACCACTAAAATTTCATTAATAGGAAAAGATTTTTCTGACAGACCATCTAAACTATCGGCAATAGGAGGAGAAATTGATTTTAAAAATGTGAAGGTCACACAAGATAAATGGGAGTTTTTAATTACACCAAACAAGAAAGGCTTATTAAATAAACAAATTATAATTGAAGTGATTGAAAAATCAAATGCAGAAAATATTAAGAAATTCCACATAAAAGTAATTGAATAAATTTATTAATAATGCACAATATAAATTCCTGCCTACGCAGGAATTCTTACTCAAAAATAACGCGACCTGTATATTGTTGTTGTAACTCTAAATCAGCAGGTATATTTACCGAAATCACATTACCAGTACTCACTAAACTGGCTTTTAGTTTTAATTGCGGATTTACAATCATATCATTAGTTCCTCTATGGAAGATAGTCACATTATCAGCGTTTAAAAAACGACCTTCAAAACGCGCATCTCCAGCCACATAACTTAGATTTAAATTTGTTGTTTGCCCTTTCATATATATCGTAGACAAACCGTTTACAGTAGCTTTTATGTTTGTCGAATTAACTTCTAAATCAAAAATCCCAACACGAATCCCTGACTCTGTAGCATTAAAATCTTCCGATATTAAATTCAATTCTGGATAATTTAAAACGCCTTCACTTCGAATAGGGAAACGTGTACTACTTCTAATTTCAGTAACGTTAGGTGATTCCACAAAAATTTTTGTAATCCCATAATCACGTGCAATATTACATCCGTTATTATCATACAATTTTAAACGATCACCTTCAAGAATAACATCTATATCGCTCATTAAAAATTCACCAGTAGCCACAGTTACTTTATGGTTTTGTCCTTCTCTTAAAATTAATTCCACATGATCAAAAACTGTAATTTTAGAAAATGCCGTTACAGGAAATTCTTTAAGGATTACAGTTCCAGAATTCTGAAAACAATTGGGTGAACTATCATTATTACAAGACGAAAATAAAATGATGGCAACAATTACTAATACTTTTTTCATAATATTCATTTTACTAACAGGTTATAATCTAATTCCAATTCCAAATTCTACTGCTTCTGCCTTTGCAGCGTGTGTTTTTAATGACAACGCACCAAAGACCTTTTTTCCGAAATAACGCTTAATCCCAAAACGCGAATAAACACGACCCTCAAAATCAAATGGATAATACACATAGTAACCTAATTGTGTAATTATAGACGTTTTATTTATAAACAATTCGTGTCCTACAAACAAACCAACACGTTTGAAATCTTCATCACCTTTTACATCTTCTTCAGGGAAAGCCACTGCTTTGTATTTTATTAATTCTTTTAAAAATAGTGAAGCAAAAAAATCGGTTCCAACCTGAATGGCCGACTTTCTATTTAAGCGTTTGTCGGCATAAGCAGAAACGATATAAAAAGGAAATTGCCCTGAGTTTACCACATCACTTTCATTAATACCACTTCTAAAAGCTATATTATATTTTATAGGTTCTTGAAATGATTTTTCTTCGGTTGAAGCTTGATATTCAGGCATTTCATCATAATCTAAATTATAATTTATACCTGCATTAAACACTAAGGTGTTAGTTGAATTATTCGGTGCTTTAACATTAGCATTAGAGTAGTGAATTAAAGACACACCAGCTTGGACTCCAAAACCTTTAAATAGATTTGGCTTATCGTAATTAAGCATTAAAAACGTGGAACTTAATAAGCGAGTTCCATAAGCATTGTTTCTAAAGTTATCTTTCTTATCATAAGGCTTTGTTGCATAAGCAATACCTTGCGCTACTCTAAATTTTAATCGGCGTTTTAAAAAGTAAAAATTATAGTGCGCATACAAACTATAGTTTTCTCCTAAATGATAATTTTTTAAATCTTGATAAATAAACGTTGCCCCAAAGTCAGGATAATTATAACGACTTTCCCAATCGTTAAATCCATACGTTTGCTTGTTATAAGACGCAATAAAACCTGTAGGATGATCGGTAATTAAGTGAACAATATCTGGATTATGCGCTAAAAGACTACCATAATAGTAATTAACATCGACACGAGTTGTACTCGTTTTAGCTGGCGTTTCAGGTTCATTTTGCGCTGTAACAATAGTTACAAAAAGAATAGTTAACGCATAAAAAAGCGACTTCATAGTTATTTTTTTGAAGTCGCTAAATTACTTATTTTATGTGAGTAATATGGTATGTAAATACAAAGAGCTTTTGCTATAAGTATATTGACATTAAACCATTATAAATTCTGTTCCAACAGCTATCGGAATAATACAGATATCGAAAATGAATTAACTAAATAACGGTGATGACAAATAACGATCACCACGATCGCAAACAATTGCAACTACAACACCTTCATCAATACTATCAACTACTTTTAAAGCCGTTGCGACAGAACCACCAGAACTCATTCCGGCAAAAACACCTTCTTCTTTTGCTAAACGTTGTGTCATAGCAGTGGCTTCTTTTTGTGAAACTTCAATCACCTGATCTACTTTTTTAGCATCAAAAATACCTGGCACATAGTCTGGTGACCATTTACGTATTCCTGGAATTTTAGAACCATCGGTTGGTTGTGCGCCAACAATAGTGATGTTTTTATTTTGTTCTTTTAAAAAGGTAGACGTTCCCATAATGGTTCCTGTAGTTCCCATTGCCGATACAAAATGAGTAATTTCACCGTTAGTATCTCTCCAAATTTCTGGACCTGTAGTTTTATAATGCGCTTTCCAATTATCGTGATTTTCAAACTGATTTAATAAGGTATAACCTTTATCATCCCTTAATCCGAAAGCAATATCACGAGAACCTTCAATTCCTCTATCTACAGATGTTAACAAGACTTCAGCTCCATAAGCTCGCATCGTGTCGACACGTTCTTTGGTTGCCGTTTCTGGCATTACTAAAATCATTTTCAACTTAAATAATTGCGCTACGTAAGCTAAAGCTATTCCTGTGTTTCCACTGGTTGCTTCCACTAAAGTATCGCCTTCTTTTAAGTCGCCACGTTTTGCCGCTTCACTAATCATATTAAAAGCTGGTCGGTCTTTTACGCTTCCGCCAGGATTATTTCCTTCTAATTTTAAGTATAGTTTTACGTTTGGTTTATTTACCAAATTAACCACTTCAATTAATGGTGTATTTCCTATTTGAGATAATATGCCTTTTGCCATTTTACTGTTCTTTAGAAGTCAATTTAATTTCTGATTTGTAGGTCACAATTGTGTTTTTAGGAATAGACTTCGTTATCCAAACACTTGCGCCAATCACACTATTTTCACCAATAACCACATCGCCACCTAAAATAGTTGCGTTAGCATAAATGGTCACGTTATCTTCAATAGTTGGGTGACGTTTGGTGTTTTCTAAGCTTTTTTCAACTTTAACACCTCCTAAAGTAACCCCTTGAAAAATAGTCACATTATTTTTAATTACAGCCGTTTCTCCTATAACCACACCAGTCGCGTGATCTATAAAAAACGATTCGCCAATTTGTGCACCAGGATGAATATCTGTTCCAGATTTACTATGCGCATATTCACTAATCATACGAGGAAATACTGGAATGTTTAATTCCCATAAAATGTGACTTATTCTATAAATAGCAATGGCATAAAAACCAGGATACGCCATTAAAACTTCCTGTAAACTTTTAGCCGCTGGATCGTTTTTTAAAGCCGCTTCTGCATCTTTTAATACTAAGGGTTTTAATACTGAAAATTGCGCTGTAAATTTTTGCCAATTTTCTTCGCAATTCACACAACACAAACCAGAAACAATATCAAAAAAAGACGTTTTTAAGTCTTGTAATTTTAATTGTTGCGCTTCGGGTTCATCAAAAAGTGTGTAGAATAATTCTTGAGCTAAAAACTCTGCTTTTTCCTTTATTCGGAAAGGCACTTGTAAGGCTGTTTTCATTTTAATGGTAAAAAATAAAGTCTTTTTGTAAGTCGTTAATTAAAAATAACCTTTACAATAAGACTTTAAATATATTTTATAAATACGATTAGTATTCTGGTGCTAAAGTAATTTCTAAGTTATGTAAGGATTCTGTTACTGGAATTTGACAACTTAAACGGCTGTTATCTTTAACATTAAATGCTTCGGCTAACATAGCATCTTCATCGTCTTCCATAGGATTTAATTCCACATCGTTATCAACATAACATTGACAAGATGCGCACATAGCCATTCCACCACACACACCAATGGTTCCTTCTGGAGCCAGCTCGTAAGAACGAACCACTTCCATCACATTCATTGCCATATCTGTTGGTGCTTGCACTTCGTGCTTAACGCCATCTCGGTCGGTTATAAAAAGGGTAACATCTTCCATAATACTAACTATAATATGCTTTAAACAATAGCTTTAACAACTGCTTTTGGCGCTTCTTTTTTAGTTCCATCAAAACCTGTAACACCACCAACTGTGGTATACTTCATTACGTATTTTTTGTCTGGGTGAATACGTTTGTATGCACTTTGACACATAATGGTTGCTTCGTGGAAACCGCAAAGTATTAATTTTAATTTATTCTCGTAAGTATTTACATCACCAATTGCGTAAATTCCTGGAATATTAGTTTGATAATCAACCGCATTATTTACTTTAATCGCGTTTTTTTCAATTTCCAATCCCCAATCTCCAATTGGCCCTAACTTAGGCGATAATCCAAATAATGGAATAAAATGGTCTGTATCTATAATAAAAGGCTCTTCACCTTTACGTTCTACAACCACACCAGTTACTTTATCTTCACCTAAAACACCTTTAATTTCTGCAGGCGTTACTAAGTTAATTTTCCCTAAGTTTTTTAGTTCTTGTACTTTTTCTACAGAATCTAAATGTCCACGGAATTCGTTACGTCTGTGTACTAAAGTAACTTCTTCAGCAACATCAGCTAAAAAGATACTCCAGTCTAATGCAGAATCTCCTCCACCAGCAATGACCACTTTTTTACCACGGTAAAATTCTGGATCTTTAATCATATATTCAACCCCATTATCTTCAAACTTTGTTAAGTTTTCTAATTGTGGTTTTCTTGGTTCAAAACTGCCTAATCCACCAGCAATAGCAACGACTGGCGCATTATGTTTTGTTCCTTTATTTGTGGTTACTACAAACGAACCATCTTCTAATTTTTCAATCGTATCGGCTCGTTCACCTAAAGTAAAACCAGGCTCAAATTGTTTGCCTTGTTCTAATAGGTTTTTAGTTAAATCGCCCGCTAATATTTCTGGAAAACCAGGAATATCATAAATCGGTTTTTTAGGATATAATTCTGAACATTGTCCGCCAGGTTGAGGCAATGCATCAATTAAATGACATCTTAATTTTAATAATCCAGCTTCGAATACTGTAAATAATCCTGTTGGTCCCGCACCAATTATTAATATCTCTGTTTTTATCATAACTTATATTTTTTCTACTAATCCCTTAGTAAATTCATTTAGGGTTTCTACTTTTTGTTCAAAATCACCTTTAATGGTTTTTCTGTACACATTTAAATTTTTAACTAAATCGTCAATATTTTCTGGAATCACATCTTCAAAAAATTGACGCAAACGTTTGGCTGTTGTTGGCGACTTTCCATTAGTTGAAATTGCCACTTTCACATTACCTTTTGTAACAATGCCACCCATATAAAAATCGCAATATGGCGGATTATCGGCAACATTAACTAATTTGGCTTGTGCGCGACAATCTTTCCATATTTGAATATTCACATCTGGAACATCTGTGGTGGCTACAACAAAATGCTTGCCATTTATATAATCTTCTTTATAAATATCTTCTACCATAGTCACGCAAAACTGCTTTGCCAAGGCTTTGGTTTCTTCTCTAAAAAAAGGCGCTACCATTAGCACTTTTGCATCTGGACTGGATTTGGTTAGAAATCTTAGTTTTTCTTCAGCTACAAAACCACCACCTACAATAAGTACGTTAAGGTTTTTCACTTTCATAAAAACAGGATATAAATTATTTCTTTCCATAATCCTTTAGTTTAAGACTAATTCAGACTGCGCTTTCTGTGCAATTTGGTCTAACTGTACGCGTTGATTTACCACTTCACCAATCACTATAATTGATGGTGCTTTTAATTCTTTTTTGGCTACAATAGCTTCAATAGTTGCGATTGTTCCAATGCCTACTTTTTCATCTGCTCTGGTTCCATTTTGAATAATCGCAATGGCAGTTTCAGATTTTCCTTCGGCTTTAAACAAGTCTACAATTTGAGATAGATTACCCATTCCCATTAAAATCACAACCGTTGCTGTCGATTTAGATGCTAATTCTACATCGGTAGATAAGGTGTGATTTTTAGTCGTTCCTGTAATCACCCAAAAACTTTCTGAAGCGCCACGTTTTGTAATAGAAATCCCATTATAAGCAGGCACAGAAACCGACGATGAAATCCCTGGAACCACCACACAAGGAATATTAAATTGTTGTGCGTGTTCAATTTCTTCAGCACCACGACCAAATACAAAAGGATCGCCACCTTTTAAACGTACCACGTGACCTTTACTTAAAGCACGTTCCACAATAATATCGTTAATTTGATCTTGTTGATAGCGGTAACAACCGACACGTTTTCCAACAAAAATTAACTCTGCATTAGGATTTGCATACTCTAATAACACATCGTTTACCAAAGCGTCATATAAAATAACATCGGCTACTTTTAAAGCATTAACCGCTTTTAAAGTAATTAGTTCTGGATCTCCAGGACCAGCACCAACTAAAGTTAATTTTGGCTGTATCATAATTAAACGGTTGTAGGTTCTAAAAGAGATGCTTCTCTATATGTTTTTACGACTTCTAAAAATTGTTGGGCAGAAGTCATATAACTTTTCGCAAATGCTTCTGTAGGTGCTTCTGTTTTTATTTGATAGATTAAATCTTCAAAAGAAACGCCTAAATCTATTTTATTAGTTGCCACATATTGCTCGTTAAAATCTTGAATAATTTTAGCTTGCGTGTTTGTTTTTACTTTATCGGCTAATAATATGGCTTTCGCCGAATTCACCATAGAACGGTACGTTTCGTATATCGCACTTGAGTACACTTTATTATCGAAATGCTCTTGCGCTTCAGCAATTTTCTCTTGACTTTCTAAGAATAAGGTTGCAATTAAATCGATAACCACACCAGCACATTCTCCTACTCCAATGGCTTTTTCGTATTTTTCTGTTTCTCCCCAATCAATAAAATCGTCTTGAGTTAAATTATCTGAATTAGATAGTTCTGTTAAGAAATCGTAAAAATAACGTTCGCCTTTTTCTTGGTAATAATCTGCAAATGTTACGCCGTTAGCATTGGCTTCAAAATCATTTAAAATTAAACGTAAGGCTTCTGGTCCACGTTTACTTGGAATTTTAACTACTTTATCTGCAAAAGCACCATTTCCATCACCTTTATTTCCGCCACCTAATAACACCTGTAAAGCTGGCGCTACTAATTTATCTTTGGTACGAATTGTCATTCCTTGGAATCCTATGTTCGCCATATTGTGTTGACCACAAGCATTCATACAACCCGAAATTTTAATGACTAAATCTTCGTTCTTTAAATATTGTGGATATTCCGCTTTAATAACACGTTCTAATTCTTCGGCAATTCCAGTACTACTTGCAATACCTAAGTTACAAGTATCCGTTCCCGGACAAGCCGTAATATCTATTGCTTTATTATAACCCGCTTCTGTAAAACCTAATTTCTTTAATTCTTGGTAAAAGAATGGCAGTAAATCTTCGGCTACAAAAGGGATTAATATGTTTTGCCTTAAACTTAAACGTATTTCGCCAGCACCATAGTTTTCAACTAAATCGGCTAACAAACGTGCTTTATCTGTGTAAAAATCACCTAATAAAACTTTAATACCAATAGCTACATAACAGTTTTGTTTCTGCGGAATCACATTCGTTGACTTCCATAGGTTATACGTTTCAGTATCTTCAATAGTTACTTGTGGCGCTTCAACGGTAACTGGTGTTGATGCTGTATAATCAGCTTCATCTATCGTTACGGTTTTAAATTCGATTGAGTTTTGTTCGTCTTCAACTAATTTTAAAAACGCTTCTAAACCAATGTCTTTTAATAAGAATTTCATTCTGGCTTTCGCACGACTTTTACGTTCACCATAACGGTCAAACACACGTAAAACACCTTCCATAAAAGGAATAATTTTATGCGATGCTAAAAACTCGTAAGCTAAATCGGCGTGTCTTGGTTGAGAACCTAATCCACCACCAAGTAAGACTTTAAATCCCTTTACACCATTTTCAATTTTGGCCATAAAACCAATATCGTGAATGTATGATAATCCAGTATCTTCTTCAGTTGCTGAGAACGACACTTTAAACTTACGTCCCATTTCTTGACAAATTGGATTACGTAAAAAGAACTCGAATAATTTATGTGCGTAAGGTGAAACATCAAACGCTTCATTAACATCAATACCTGCAGTTTCACTTGCTGTTACATTTCTTACGGCATTACCACAAGCTTCACGTAAGGTTACATTATCACGTTCTAATTCCGCCCATAATTCTGGTGTACGATTTAAATCGACATAATGAATTTGGATATCTTGACGTGTTGTAATATGTAAACGACTTCTTGAGTATTCATCAGAAACCTCAGCAATACGACGTAATTGATTTGTAGTTACTTTACCGTAAGGCAATTTAATACGAATCATTTGAACGCCTTCTTGACGCTGACCGTAAACACCACGTGCTAAACGTAAACTTCTAAATTTCTCTTCATCCAATTTACCATTGTGAAACAGCTGAATTTTATTCGCTAAATCAACAATATCTTTTTCTACAATTGGATTTTCTATTTCGGTTCTAAAGCTTTTCATAACTTTTTTTAAAGGTAGATTTGGGTCAAATTTGAAATGAGATAACCCTACCTTAACGTATTAAGGCTATCTCATTTATATGTTTTTTTGTTTACTGAATAAAGCCTGCGCCTACGGTATTGTTAGATTTAGCATCGATTAAAATAAACGAACCGTTAGTTCTATGTGCTTTAAACGCATCATAAAAAATTGGCTTATTTGTTTTAAAAGTAACTTGAGCAATATCGTTCATTCCTAAACCTGAAACTTCAGTATCTATTCCTGAATAATCTGGCTGAATTTTATGCGCAATAGCATCTACTTTTGCTAACACTTTATTTACGCCGTGTTGCAACACATACTTGTTACCTGGCTTTAATTGATCGTTATCCATCCAAGCAATATTGGCTGTAAAAGATTTATCGATAGTAGGTAAATCGTTTTCTTTAACAATCATATCACCACGAGAAATGTTCACATCATCTTCTAAAGTAATGGTTACAGAAGAACGTCTTTCGGCTTTCTCTAATTTTTGATCGTAGAATAAAATTTCTTTAATCTTAGATTTTGTTTGTGATGGTAATACCACAACATTGTCTCCAACGCTTAATTCACCGCCATAAATTTTTCCTGCGTAACCTCTAAAATCGTGAAATTCTTCAGTTTTAGGTCTTACTACATATTGTACTGGAAAACGTGGTGTCCCTGAATTATAAACCGCAGATTGGTCTAAATTTTCTAAATGTTGTAATAACGTTTCTCCTTCATACCAAATGGTATTTTCAGATTTATTAACCACATTATCTCCTTTCAATGCACTTACTGGAATAAAAGTAATGTTCTGATCTTGGTAATCACGTTTAGCCATTAAAGCTTCAAAGTCAGCTTTAATACCGTTGTAAACTTCTTCAGAATAATTCACTAAATCCATTTTATTAATAGCAACTACAACGTCTTTAACACGTAGTAAATTATTAATAAAAAAGTGTCTGTTTGTTTGCTCAATCACACCTTTACGTGCATCAATTAAAATAATTGAAGCTTGCGATGTTGAAGCTCCAGTTACCATATTACGTGTATATTCTACGTGACCTGGTGTATCGGCAATAATGTAACTTTTCTTTTGTGTAGAAAAGTATATATGTGCAACGTCTATAGTAATTCCTTGCTCACGCTCGGCAACTAATCCGTCTGTTGCTAATGAAAAATCTAAATAGTCATATCCTAAGGATTTACTTTTAGATTCTATAGCTTCTAATTTATCTGTAGTTAGCGATTTTGTATCGTATAATAAACGACCAATTAAGGTACTTTTACCATCGTCTACACTTCCTGCTGTTGCTAATTTTAATACGTCCATTTTTTATTCTTTATGCTGTAAGCTGTAAGCAATCTGACTTTATTTAATTTGATGTTAAGCTTAAGGCATAAAGCCAATAGCTTAGGGCTAAGAATTTGCAATCAAATTCTAAAAATACCCTTGTTGTTTACGTTTCTCCATTGCCGCTTCGCTACGTTTGTCGTCAATACGAGCGCCACGTTCTGAAATGGAAGAATCTCTAATTTCTTGAACCACTTTAGTAATGGTTGAAGCATCCGATAAAACCGCAGCTGTACAAGACATATCTCCTACAGTTCTAAAACGTACTAAACGATCTTCTACCACTTCATCTTCATCTCTATAAACCACCTCATCATCGGCAGACCAAATTAATCCGTCTCTTAAAAATGTTGCTCTGGTATGTGCGAAATAAATTGAAGGGATTTCAATATTTTCTCTTTCTATATAAGACCAAACATCTAATTCTGTCCAGTTAGAAATTGGAAAAACACGAACATTTTGACCTAACTCAATGTTTCCATTTAACATATCGAATAATTCTGGACGTTGGTTTTTCTCATCCCATTGACCAAAATCATCACGTACAGAAAACACACGTTCTTTAGCTCTTGCTTTTTCTTCATCACGACGTGCGCCACCAATACAAGCATCAAATTTAAACTCTTCAATAGCATCTAAAAGTGTAGTAGTTTGTAAGCTATTACGACTTGCATAACGACCTTCTTCTTCTTTTACTTTACCATCATCAATAGCATCTTGTACGTGACGTACAATTAATTCTAAGCCTAACTCTTTCACTAAACGATTTCTAAACTCAATCGTTTCAGGGAAGTTATGACCTGTATCAATATGCATTAATGGAAAAGGGATTTTAGCTGGATAAAATGCTTTTTGTGCTAAACGCACTAATGTAATTGAATCTTTTCCTCCTGAGAATAACAACACTGGTTTTTCAAACTGGGCTGCAACTTCTCTAAAAATATATATTGCTTCGCTTTCTAACGGATTTATAGACATATCTATAGTTTTACTTTTTAATAATTATTAGGCGTGTAACCCACATTCTCTATTCCCTAACACTTTCGTAGGATCCAAATACTTAAACTCATTTGGTAAATTATTCGCTTCTAAATAAACATCTAATTCTTCATCTGTAAAATGATAAAAAGGACTCACCTTTATAACACCATTTTTATCTTGAGACACCACATCTATACCATCACGAAAAGCCGTTTGGCCTTTACGTAAATTCGTAAACCAAACGTCTGGTTTATGAGTATTCATAGCTCTTGTAAATGGCTCTAATTTCACTTGTTCCGTAAACACTTTATGTTTCGGATCGTTAATATCAGGCAAACCTAACACCACATTCCTATATGCTTCGGTTTGTTTAGGCACATATAAATCTACATTTAGGTCTAACTGTTCTATAACAGCTTCGGCGTGTTTGTATGTTTGTGGCGTATTATAACCTGTATCGCACCAAATAACATTTATATCTTTTTTAGCCTGAGTAACCACGTGTAAAATAGCGGCTTCATAAGGTCTAAAATTGGTTGTAATCACCGGTTTTACTGCAAAATGAATTGCCCATTTTACAATTTCTAAAGGCGATTTACCTTTTAATTCTTCATTTATTTGATCTATATTCAAACTCATTATTTTCCCCAATTTATAGTATTCCAAACACGTTCGTGAAAGAAATACAATACCATTTTACTTACTAATTCTACGCCTCCAATAGCTAAGGCCATATCTAAACCTCCAGTAATTAAATATGAAATAATTACTGTATCTAAAGTCCCAATCACTCTCCAACTAATCGTTTTTAAAAGACTGCGTTTAACGCCTTCCTTTTTCGATTTCTCTTCAACTTTAACTGAAGATTTATGTGTAGAATCTTTGTATAAAATATCTAAAATCATTTTTAAAAATTAAATCCCTATAGGTTTAGTAGGGATTACAAATATAAAAGCAAATAGTCATCTACACAAGTAATTAACTAAATTAAATCTTTAAGTGTTTTTTGGTTTAGAATAGACAAGCTTGCATCTCTCAAATCGGCCATTACATCGTGCATAGAACAAGTTTCTTCACTAACACAATCGTCACATTTTTCGTAAAAATTCAAACTTACACAAGGTAACATCGCAATTGGTCCTTCTAAAATTCGCATAACGGAAGCCATAGTCACTTCACTTGGCTCTTTTATTAAATAGTAACCACCGGCTTTCCCTTTTTTAGAAGCTACAATTCCTGTTTTCTTAAGTGATAACAAAATACTTTCTAAAAACTTTTGAGAAATATTTTCATTCTCAGCAATATCGCGAATCGGAACAATTTTCTCTTCTTGCTTAGCAATGTATACTAAGGCTTTAATACCATATTTTGTTTTTTTGGATAGCATAAGTTAAGTTATTTGGTCACGCTAAATGTAAACAATTAAAATAACTCTTTAGCAATAGCCTTAATGTTATCACTTTTCCCCATAGAATAGTAATGTAACACTGGCACACCAGCATCTAACAATTCTTTACTTTGATTTATAGTCCATTCTATTCCTGCTTGTCTTACTTCTTTATTCGTCTTACAAGCTTCTACCGATGTAATTAAATCTTCAGGTAAATCAATTCTAAAAACCTGAGGTAATAATTGTAAATGACGCTTAACTGCAATGGGTTTAATTCCCGGAATAATTGGTACAGTAATTCCTTCGGCTTTAGCTGCTTTTACAAAATCAAAATACTTCTGATTATCAAAAAACATTTGAGTTACTAAATAATCCGCACCAGCATCAACTTTCTCTTTTAAACGTTTTAAATCTGTTTTTAAAGAAGGTGCTTCCAAATGCTTTTCAGGATAACCAGCAACACCAATACAAAAGTCCGATTTATTTGAAGCCTCAACCACTTCGTGTAAAAACTTCCCTTTATTCATTTGGTCTATTTGGTTCACTAAACCTGTTGCAAATTCGTGTCCGCCTTTGCTCGCTTCAAAATATTTTTGATGACTCATCGCATCACCACGCAACGCCATAACATTATCAATGCCTAAATAATGACAATCTACTAATAAATATTCCGTTTCTTCTTTTGAGAATCCACCACATAAAACGTGCGGCACCGTATCCACATCATATTTATGTTTAATTGCTGCACAAATACCAACACTTCCAGGACGCATACGTGTAATCTTACGATCTAAAAGTCCTTGCTTTTCAATATAAACATACTCTTCTCTTGATGTCGTAACATCAATAAAAGGCGGTTTAAACTCCATTAAAGGATCAATATTATTATATAATTCCTGAATACTATTCCCTTTTTTAGGCGGAATAATTTCAAAAGAAAATAAAGTCTTTCCGTTCGCTTTCTTAATGTGATCTGTTACTTTCATATCAATGCCTGTGTGAACAGGTATTTTTAAATTTATTATTTTGTCATTCTCGTATAAACGGGAAACTCAATTTTATTTTTTTATGCTTTGGGCGTTACCTAAAGGTCGGGCTTTCGGTAGTCGCTTTTTTTATTTGTAAACCTTTCGACTGCGCTTAAGGCGACAAACAAAAAAGAGCTTCAACAATACCTCTATCCCTAACGCATTACTCCTATGTAATTACTCTTGCTTAATTACTCTTGCTTTGTCACT
This sequence comes from Aurantibacter sp., assembly GCA_036821745.1. Taxonomy (GTDB): domain Bacteria; phylum Bacteroidota; class Bacteroidia; order Flavobacteriales; family Flavobacteriaceae; genus Aurantibacter. The sequence continues at coordinate 13,870 of DAISIZ010000047.1, forward strand.
CTTGCTTTAAAAGATCCCTTCCGGAGTTTATCTTGAGCGTAGTCGAAAGGCAGGAATTTTGTTAATCCGTAATATTTGGATGCAACCATTTTCTGGCTTTCTCTATTGAGATCCCTTTACGGGTTGCGTAATCCTGAACTTGATCATCGGTTATTTTACCTAAGCCAAAATACTTAGCTTCTTCGTTACCAAAATAATAACCAGAAACCGCCGCCGCAGGCCACATCGCTATACTTTCAGTAAGCGTAACACCTATTTTAGCTTCAACATCTAACAAGTCCCAAATAGTTTCCTTTTCTAAATGATCTGGACACGCTGGATAACCTGGTGCTGGACGAATCCCTTTATAGGTTTCCTTGATTAATTCTTCGTTAGTTAAATTCTCTTGAGATGCGTAACCCCAATGTTTTGTTCGTACTTGATGATGTAAATATTCTGCAAATGCTTCGGCAAATCTATCGGCTAAAGCCTGAACCATAATCGCATTATAATCGTCTTCTGCATTTTTATATTTGGTTGCTAATTCATCAGCTCCAAAAATTGAAACACAAAATGCGCCCATATAATCAGTCTTACCAGTTTCTTTAGGCGCAACAAAATCGGCTAAAGCAATACTGTCTTTACCTTCACGCTTTTTTAATTGCTGACGTAAAGTTCTAAATACCGCTATTTCTTCACCTTTTTTCTGAATAGAAATATCATCTTCATTAATTGTATTCGCTTCAAATAAACCAAAAATTGCTTTCGGCTTAAGCAACTGTTTTTCTATAATCTCTCTTAGGATAACTTGTGCATCATTGTATAAACTTGTGGCTTGTTCCCCAACAACATCATCTTTTAAAATCTCTGGAAATTTACCGTGTAAATCCCAAGAAATAAAGAATGATTTCCAATCTATAAATGGTAATAAATCTTTTAAACTTAATTGTTCTAACGTTTGAATCCCTAAAGCATTTGGTTTAACAATATTACTTGTATTCCAATCTATTTTAAACTTTCGTTCTCTTGCTTCTTCTATTGTAGTATAAGACTTCGCTTTTCCACGTTTTAAAAACTTATCTCTAAACTCATCGTAATCTTGCTTTAATTTAGCAACATACGCATTAGCTGTATTTTTATTTAATAAATCACCAACCACAGTTACGGCTCGCGATGCATCGTTTACGTGAACTACGGCATTTTTATATTCTGGATCAATCTTTACAGCGG
>DAISIZ010000048.1:0-14823 GCA_036821745.1 Aurantibacter sp.
ATAAGCAATACATTCAAAACTATAGCCTTTTAAACGATTTTAAATATATATTCTTCACGATTTTTGTCGGTTATAAGCCAATAAAATAATAGATTTACAAATCATCTTTTTATTAAGGTAAAATGATAAACCGTAAACTACTAACTAAAACTAACGTTAATTTTGTTTCCATTGTTTTTGGAAACTTCTTTTATTACGGCATACAATACATTCTTTTAATTCTTTTTACAAAGTGTTTTTTACAATCTGAAGTTGGTATTTATATCTATGCTTTAGCTTTTATAAAGCCAATTTTTATTCCTTTAAACCTTCAGCTTAGGAGCCTTTTTGTCACAGAAACTAATGACGAATTTGGTGTTAAAGATTACCACAGTTTAAGGATAATGAGTAATGTTATTACTTTGTTAAGTGTCTTTGTCATTGCGTGGTTTAGTAGCGTTAATCATATGCCGTTATTACTTTTAATAGCAACTATTAAAATTATAGAAAGTCAGTCAGAAATGTGTCACGCTGTATTCCAAAAAGCCGAGGATATGACTTTTATAGGTGTTTCTAAATTTATAAATGGAAGTTTAATTTTGGTAGCCGTTACAGTTGGTATTTACTTAGAGTGCAGTTTTACAACCATTATGTTTATTTGGCTAGCTGTTTCTACGGCAGTGCTTTTGTTTCTAGATATGCCAAAAGCAAAGCAAAAAGACGCTAGTTTTTTAAAGCTAAAATCATACTTTAATTTTAAAGCAGTAAAGCAAATTTTAAGAATTGCTTGGCCATTATTTTTCTTAGAACTTATAATGAAATATTATGAGAGCTATCCTAACCTATATGTCGAAAAACATTTTGGTTTAGAACTCTTGGCAGTATTTGGCTCGATACTATATTTTAAGGCTATTGGCGGGCAAATATTAACTCAAGTAATCAATATTGTCGAACCTAAATTAGCAAATCTTTTTAAATTGAAAGATTTTAAAAGTTTTCATAAATTAGTGCTAAAGCTTGTTTTTTTAGGTGCAATAATAGGAGTACTTATTTTAATTGTTTTAAATTACACAGGAGCTTTTGTTTTAGAAATACTATTTACAAGCGCTTATGCCGAGTATAGTTATTTATTAGTCTTAATTGCTATTTCAAGTGCTATTTCGTATTTGTATTCGTTTTTAAGTACTGCGTTAACATGTATGCGTAAACACCAAATAAAAGTACCTATTGGGCTTTTAGGTTTATTATGTTTGTTAGCTTTAGTGTATTTTAATGCAGAAACTACAAATGTATATACGTTTGTAACCTATTTAATTTATACCGAATTATTTATAGGTACTATGTTTTATGTTGCATATTTTTATTTTTTAAGCCAACTAAAACCAACAGAATAATGACACATAACATTCTTCCGTTAAATAAAACCACCTTAGATACTTACTTAAAGTGTTTTGAGAACAATCAAAACATAAAAGATAAGTCTAAAATAGAATGGCAGTTTTTTAAACATAAACTACCAATAGATTTCGTGGTTATTGCTAACGATGATAAAGAAAACCGTCCAGTTGGTATTTACGCAATGGCACCTGTTAAATTTCAAATTAATGGCGAAACGCATTTATGTGCACAATCTTTAGACACGATTACAGACATTAATTACCGTGGGCAAGGTGTGTTTACCAAATTAGCTAATATTAGCTACCAAAAAGCTCAAGACATAAGTTTAAGTTTAGTGTATGGTTTCCCTAATGGGAACTCTATTCACGGTTTTAAAAAGAAATTAGAATGGGAAGTTTTAGATCCTGTTCCTTTTTTAATTAAACCATTAAATACCAGCTATTTTACAAATAAATTTAAGTTTTCTAAATGGTTGTCTAATGTTAAACTAAAATCGTTTAAAAATCATAAATCTAAATATACTTTAGTCGAAAAATTTGAATTTCCTGAAGCTGTAAATAGTGTTTGGGATGAATTTTCAAAAGACATAAAAGTTGCTGTAAAACGTGATAAAACCTATTTAGATTGGCGCTATATTGATAAGCCAAATGAAGACTATAAAATTCTTCACGCTTATAATGAAAACAACGATTATTTAGGTTTTGTAGTATATACAGTAAAAACAAAACACGGCGGAAAAATAGGTTACATTATGGAACTTATTTATAAAGATGATGCTGGCAAGGGTTTATTACGCGAAGCCGTAAAACAAATCGCTAACCAAAAAGCAGATACCATTTTAAGCTGGTGTTTAGAAGTATCTCCCAACTACGAAGCTTTCAAATCAAGTGGTTTTTTTAACTTACCTGAAAAATTAAGGCCTATAGAATTACATTTTGGTGCAAGAGGTTTTGGTCAAGTTTCAAAAGATATTAATCAAAGAAATAACTGGTATTTAAGTTATTCTGATTCTGATACGGTTTAAATGAAGGGAGAATTTGTTATATCGTTAGATTTTGAATTGCATTGGGGCATTTTTGACAAAGTTAATTTTGAAGAAAATCAGTCTTATTTTGAAAATACAAGACAGCTTATTCCTGAGTTGTTAAAGCTATTTCAAGACTATAATATTGAAGTTACTTGGGCAACTGTTGGTATGTTGGTCAACGATAATTATAAGGATTGGATACATAATCAGCCTAAAGAAAAGCCTAATTATAATAACGAAATTCTTTCAGCTTACAATTGGGTAAATAACAATAAGCAAACCATTAAGACTAATAAATTAGGTCATTTTGCTCCAGAATTAGTCCAACAAATTATAGATGCTAAAGGACAAGAAATGGGGTCGCATACCTATGCACATTACTATTGTTTAGATAAAGGGCAAACGGTAAATGAATTTAATGAAGACGCTAATAGATTTGCTGAAATCGCTAAAAAACAAAATATAAAACTGGAATCGTTGGTGTTTCCTCGAAATCAATATAACCAAGAGTATTTAGAAGTTTGTAAAAATAACGGACTTAAAATAGTGCGTGCCAATCCAAACAATTGGTGTTGGAATTATGATTTCCCTATTAGTATTTTGCAAAAAATAGCACGAACGTTAGATTGTTATATACCCGTGTTTAAAACCTCTTTCAAAAAAGAAAATGTAACCTCTCAAAAAGGGGTTGTCTTGTTTCCTGCAAGTCGTTTTTTAAAACCGGTAAGTCAATTTAACTTATTAAATTCATTGCGCATTAAACGTATTAAAAATGAAATGACACGAAGTGCTAAAAAAGGTGAGTTTTACCATTTATGGTGGCATCCTCATAATTTTGGGAATTCACCCAAACAAGCTATAGAAGAGTTAGAAGCTATCTTAAAGCATTATGTTTTTCTGAAAAACACGTATAAAATGAAGTCTTCTAATATGATTAACGTTTACAAATCTCACTTTAGTAAAAATGAAGAGTAGAAAAAGTCTTTTTTATAAACTAAAAACACCAATATTTTGGTGCAGTAAAATCATAGGTATTTTACCTAATGTCTTATTGCAGTTTATTTGGGATTTAACACGACCGCATTCACAACTATGGTTTGTATTTATAAGATATATCATTCTAAAAAGTAGAGCAAAATTTTGTGGCGATAATATTATTGTTGGTGCAAATGTGACTATTAAAGGAATGGAAAAATTAACAGTAGGCTCTAATGTATCTATTCACGATAATTGTTATATTGATGCTGGTGGTGTTATAAATATTGGTTCAGAAGTATCCATAGCACATAATTCCACTTTATTATCTGGTACACATACTTTTGAAGATTATAGTTTGCCAATAAAATATAATCCCATAACTATAAGTGGTTTAACCATTAAAGATGATGTTTGGGTTGGTTGTGGTGTTCGTGTTTTGGGCGGAATAACTATTGCTTCAAGAGTTGTTATTGCCGCTGGAGCAGTGGTGAATAAATCCTTAGATGCCAAAACATTGTATGGCGGTATTCCTGCAAAAAAAATTAAATCAATTTAACCAATATCGCATTGAAAACCTTAGTTAGAATCACGACAGTTCCCATTTCTTTAGATAAGCTCATAGAAGGACAAATGCGTTTTATGAGTACTTATTTTAAAGTTATTGGCGTATCTTCTAACAAAGAAGAGCTTCAAAAAGTAGGTCAAAAGCAAAATGTAGAGACGTTTACCGTAAATATGACGCGTAAAATTACGCCACTTCAAGATCTAAAAGCAGTCTATACATTTTATAAATATTTAAAACAAACTAAGCCAGATATTGTGCATTCGCATACACCTAAAGCAGGAATTGTTGGTATGTTGGCATCATATTTTGCTAAAGTACCAGTGCGTCTACATACAGTTGCAGGTTTGCCTTTAGTAGAAAGTAAAGGCTTAAAAAAAAACATTTTAAAAGTAGTTGAAACTATAACCTATAAATGCGCAACTAAAGTGTATCCCAATTCTTATGGCTTAAAACAAATTATTTTAGATGAAAAGTTAGCGAAAAAAAATCAGCTTAAAGTGATTGCTAACGGAAGTTCTAACGGAATTAATTTGTCGCATTTTAATAGAAATCAATTAAATGAATCCGATTTAAATCAGCTAAAAAAGAGCTTAAATATTGCAGAAAACGACTTCGTTTATGTGTTTGTAGGACGATTGGTTGGAGATAAAGGTATAAACGAGTTAATAGCAAGTTTTAAAAAGTTAAGTAAAATTAAAAAAGATATTAAATTGCTATTAGTTGGGACTTTAGAAACCGAATTAGATCCCTTAAAACCAGAAACACTACAAGAAATTAAAACTAATAAAAATATTATAAGTGTTGGTTTTCAACAAGATGTAAGATCGTATTTCGCCATTTCAAACCTGTTGGTATTTCCAAGTTATAGAGAAGGTTTTCCTAATGTGGTTATGCAAGCAGGCGCTTTAGAGTTGCCAAGTATAGTGAGTAATATAAACGGATGTAACGAGATTATTACCGAAAATAAAAACGGATACATTGTTCCTGTAAAAGATGATAAAGCACTTTATTATAGTATGCTAAAATGTTTAGAAAATCAAGCTGAAACGTTGCAATTAGCACAAAATGCAAGAGCAGTTTTGTTAGAAAAATACGATAAAAAAGTAATTTGGGAGGCTTTGTTAAGCGAATATAATGACCATTTAAAAGACATTAAAAGTGATTTATAAAAGCCTTATAAAAAGAAGTTTAGACGCTATAGTAGCTTGGGTTGTGTTGTTGCTAACATTGCCAATATTAGTGTTTACAGCGTTTTTGCTAACTTTAAATAATAAAGGTAGTGCGTTTTTCTTTCAGAAAAGACCAGGTAAAAAAGGACGCATTTTTAGTATCATTAAGTTTAAAACAATGACGGATGCTAAAGATAGCAATGGCGAGTTATTACCAGATAATAAACGCTTAACGAAGCTTGGTGCATTTGTAAGAAAAACCTCTTTAGACGAGTTGCCTCAGTTAATAAATGTTTTAAAAGGCGATATGAGTATTGTTGGACCAAGACCTTTATTACCCGAATATTTGCCACTTTACAATGAAGAGCAAGCTAAACGACACAATGTTTTGCCCGGGATAACAGGTTGGGCACAAGTTAATGGTAGAAATGCGATAAGTTGGGAGCAAAAATTTACCTTAGATGTGTTTTATGTGAAAAACATAAGCTTTAAATTAGACGTTCAAATTTTAATTAAAACTGTTTTAAAAGTATTAAAATCTGCCGATATTAATACCGAAGGACAAGCAACAACCATTAAATTTACAGGAACCAAATATTATGAGAAAAGACGTTGAATTATATGGTGCAAGTGGTCACAGTAAAGTGGTTATAGATATTTTAGAACTTAATAATTATACCGTTCAAAAAATTTATGATGATGCGTCTCAACAAACCACAATAACATCTTGTAAAGTTGTAAAACCTGAAGAATTAGATCAATCAAATCAACCTTTTATAATTTCTATAGGGAATAATAAAGTCCGTCAAAAAATTGATGGTCTGTATCCTAATTTAAACTATATCACAGCCATCCATCCTAAAAGTATCATTGCAAAAAATGTTCATTTAGATAAAGGAAGTGTTGTTATGGCTGGTGCTATAATAAATCCAGCCGTTCATATTGGAAAGCATTGTATTATAAATACTGGAGCAACAATAGATCACGATTGTAAAATAGACGATTATGTACACATTTCTCCAAATGCGACGTTGTGTGGAAATGTAACTATAGGAAAAGCGTCACATATTGGTGCGTCCAGTGTAATTATTCAAAATGTGAATATTGGTAAAAATGTAACCGTTGGAGCAGGAAGCGTAGTAATTAAAGATATTCCTAACGGAAAAATGGTTGTTGGTAATCCAGCAAGAATAATAAATTAAAACCACCCAAAATGAAACCAAAAATATGGCTATCAAGTCCACATATGGGCGGAAAAGAACAAGACTTTGTTAACGAAGCTTTTGCAACCAATTGGATTGCGCCTTTAGGACCAAATGTAAATGGTTTTGAAAGTGATTTACAAGATTTTTTAAATGAAGATGATGCGCACGTTGCGTGTTTAAATTCTGGTACATCGGCAATTCATTTAGCTTTAATATTAGCAGGCGTTTCTAATGGCGACGAGGTTATTTGTCAAAGTATGACCTTTTCGGCATCGGCAAATCCAATAATGTATCAAGGAGCAACACCTGTTTTTATAGATAGCGAAAAAGACACTTGGAATATGTGTCCTGAATTTTTAGAACAAGCTATTACCGATAGAATTTCAAAAGGAAAAACACCAAAAGCTATTATTGTGGTGCATTTGTATGGAATGCCAGCAAAAATGGATGAGATTATTACAATAGCTTCAAAATATAATATTGCGCTTATTGAAGATTCTGCGGAAGCGATAGGTGCAACGTACAAAGGTAGAAAGTGCGGGACATTTTCGCCTTTTGGTATTTTATCTTTCAACGGAAATAAAATGATCACCACATCAAGTGGTGGCGCTTTAGTTTGTAAAGAAAAAACACATAAAGAAAAAGCAGTTTATTTATCAACTCAAGCCAGAGATAAAGCGGTGCATTATCAGCATAGCGAAGTTGGGTATAATTACCGTATGAGTAACGTTACTGCGGGAATTGGTCGCGGACAAATGTTAGTGTTACAAGATCATATTAATTTAAGACGTGCTAATAATCAGTTTTATCAAGACATTTTTAAAGATATTAAAGGCGTTTCAGTATTTATAGAACCTCATAAAGACTACGTATCTAATCATTGGTTATCTTGTGTAACGTTTTCAAAAGATGCAAAAATAACAGCTACGCAATTACGTGAATGTTTAGATGAAGAAAACATAGAGTCACGACCTCTATGGAAACCTATGCACTTACAACCAGTGTTTAGTGATGCGCCATTTTATGGTTCAAATATTTCGAAAGAATTATTTTTAAATGGCTTGTGTTTGCCATCGGGTTCAAACCTAACAAAAGAAGAAAAAACTCGAATTAAAACCGCTATATTTGAAGCATTCAAATAAATCTCCAACTAAAAATAAATGGCATCAAAATCGGCTTTTAAGCGTTTTATTGATTATTTAGGGAAGCAAACAAACCTAAATACCTTAAGCTATTTACCACGTTGGGCTATTTTAGCTTTCGATGTTGTAATTCTTGTGGTTGCAATGATTGTTACCAGATATACCATTCATCGTATTAAAGATATTTCTGGAATTACCATTTTACCCGTTTGGCGCGATTGGGTACTAATTGGTTTTAATCTGTTTTATTTTGTATTACTTAAAACCTATGCAGGTTTAATTCGTCATTCTACTTTTTTAGATACCTTAAAATTTTTAATTGCCAGTTTACTAACGGCCTTTTCAGGTCTGGTAGTACATTATGTATTGTTTTTCTCGGGTCAAGGAAACACGTATACTTGGGCAAAATTAATTTTATTTACCATTATTTCTTTTTGTGGTTTGTTCTTGTTTAGAGCGGTTATAAAGCAATTGTTTAGTGTGTTTTATTATCGTTTTTTAAATGAAGATAATAGCTTAAAAGCTTTGGTTTATGGTACTGACGAAAGTGCGATTGCCATAGCAAATGCTTTAAAAAGTGAACGACCAAGACGTTACAGAGTGATTGGTTTTTTAGATAACGAACGTAAAAATAGCAGTAAGCAAATTTTAGGTTTACCTATTATTTATGACGAAGAAAATCCAATAGAAATAATAAAACAATACACAGCTGAAGCTTTGATTTTAGCGAGTAAAAACCTAACTAAAAGTGAACGTATTGACATTGTAGATGATTGTATTAATAATAATATTAAGGTGTTTAGAGCACCTATTTTGTCCGATATAAATGACAATAAAAGTTTAGCGACTCAAATAAAGAAAATTCAAATTGAAGACATTTTAGAGCGTGACCCTATTCAATTAGATAATAAACGTATTGCAAAAGAACTTGAGAATAAATGCATTTTAATTACTGGTGGCGGAGGTTCAATAGGTAGCGAAATTGTTAGACAAGTTGCCAATTATAAACCAAGTAAGTTATTAATTTTAGATCAAGCAGAAACACCATTATATCGCATAGATTTAGAGATTTCTAAAAGTTTTCCAAATCTAAATATAGAAGCTATTATTTGCGACGTAAAAAATAAAACGGATTTAGAAGTTGTTTTTAAAACGCACCAACCACACGTTATTTATCATGCAGCTGCTTATAAACACGTGCCTTTAATGGAAAAGCATCCGTCACAAGCTGTGTTATCTAATATTTTAGGAAGTAAAAACACAGCAGATTTAGCCCTAAAATACAGCGCTGAAAAATTTGTAATGGTTTCGACTGATAAAGCGGTAAATCCAAGTAATGTAATGGGAGCAAGTAAGCGTATTGCCGAAATTTACATTCAATCCTTATTTGAAAACTCTAAAAAAGACGCTAATAATAAAACCAATTTTGTGATTACACGTTTTGGAAATGTATTAGGAAGTAATGGTTCAGTAGTACCACTATTTAAGCGTCAATTAGAACAAGGCGGACCATTGACTATTACGCATCCAGATATTATAAGGTATTTTATGACTATTCCTGAAGCTTGTCAATTAGTTTTAGAAGCAGGAGCGATGGGTAATGGCGGCGAAATATTTATTTTTGATATGGGTAAAGCGGTTAAAATTTTAGACTTAGCCAAGAAAATTATTCTTTTAGCTGGTTATCAACCGTACAAAGACATAGATATTGAAGTCATTGGTTTAAGGCCTGGAGAAAAGTTATACGAGGAATTATTGACAGATAAAGCAGAAACCTTACCAACCCATCATAATAAAATATTAATTGCTAAAGAAGACATTTATAACTTTACAGTGTTAGTAAATGAACTGAAGCAGTTAGAAGAATTAACTAAAGAAAAGGATACATTTGCAGTAGTAAGGCAAATGAAAAAGTTAGTGCCAGAATTTATTAGTATGAATTCTGAGTATCAAAATATAGATTAGATGAAGATAGCAGTAGTAGGAACAGGATATGTAGGTTTAGTTACAGGAACGTGTTTAGCGGAGACAGGAAATGACGTTTTATGTATAGATATAAATGAAGAAAAAGTAAAACAAATGCAATCAGGTGTGGTGCCCATTTACGAACCACATTTAGAAAACTTGTTTGAACGTAATATAGAAGCTGGACGTTTAAAATTCTCTACCAATCTTGAAGAAGGTTTAGACTTTGGAGATATTATATTTTTAGCATTACCAACTCCTGAAGATGAAGATGGAAGTGCCGATTTAAAGTATATTTTAGGAGTTGCAGACGATATTGGTAAACTAATAAAAGATTATAAAGTTATAGTCGATAAAAGTACCGTTCCTGTAGGTACGAGTGATCGAGTAAAAGAAGCTATTGCTAAAAATGCAAAAGTAGATTTTGATGTGGTTTCTAACCCGGAATTTTTACGTGAAGGTTTTGCAGTAGATGATTTTCTTAAGCCAGAACGAATTGTAATAGGTTCAAGTAGTGATAAAGCAACCGATTTAATGCAAAAGCTATACAAACCTTTTGTGCGTTCTGGAAACCCAATTATTGTAATGGATGAGAAGTCTGCAGAGTTAACCAAATATGCTGCAAATTCATTTTTAGCGACTAAGATTACCTTTATGAACGAGATTGCTAACTTTTGTGAAAAAGTTGGTGCAGACGTAGATAAGGTTCGTATTGGAATGGGGACCGATTCACGTATAGGGAAACGCTTCTTGTTTCCAGGCATTGGTTATGGTGGTTCTTGTTTTCCAAAAGATGTAAAAGCATTACATAAATCAGGAAAAGATAATAATTACGATTTCGAAATTTTAGAAGCTGTAGTTAATGTTAATCAAGAACAAAAATTAAAGTTAATTCCAAAAATTAAAGATTATTTTAATCACGATTTAAAAGGAAAAAACATCTCCATTTGGGGGTTAGCATTTAAGCCAGAAACCGATGATATTCGTGAAGCACCAGCTTTATATACCATCGATAATTTATTAGAATTAGGTGCAAATATTAATGTGTTCGATCCTGAAGCAATAGCTAATGTAAAGCGTAAATACGGCGATAAATTAACCTATTCACAAGGTATGTACGAGACACTAAATAATGCTGATGCATTAGTGATTTGTACTGAATGGAGTATTTTTAGAACACCAGATTTTGAAAAATTAAAGTCAGCGATGACTAATAATGTAATTTTTGATGGTCGTAATTTATACGATGTAAATGATGTTAAAAACGAAGGGTTTACCTACCTTTCAATAGGACGATAAATTATGAGTAAACGTGTATTAATTACAGGAGCAGCAGGTTTTTTAGGATCTCACTTATGTGATCGTTTTATAGCTGAAGGCTACCAAGTCATTGGAATGGATAATTTCATTACCGGAGATAAGAAAAACTTAGAACATTTAGATGATAACTCAAATTTTGAGTTTATTAATCACGATGTTTCAGAATATATTAAAGTTGAAGGTGATGTAGATTATATTTTACATTTTGCTTCGCCAGCAAGTCCAATAGATTATTTGAAAATCCCTATTCAAACTTTAAAAGTAGGTTCTTTAGGTACTCATAATTTATTAGGTTTAGCCAAAGCAAAAGGCGCACGAATGTTAATCGCATCTACGTCTGAAGTTTATGGAGACCCATTAGTTCACCCACAAACTGAAGAGTATTACGGAAACGTAAACACTATTGGGCCAAGAGGTGTTTATGATGAAGCAAAGCGTTTTCAAGAGTCTATAACCATGGCGTATAACCGTTTTCATAGATTAGAAACACGTATTGTAAGGATATTTAATACGTATGGACCAAGAATGCGACTAAACGATGGACGTGTAATTCCAGCATTTATGGGACAAGCATTACGTGGTGAGGATTTAACCGTTTTTGGTGATGGTTCTCAAACACGCTCATTTTGTTATGTAACCGATCAAGTTGAAGGTATATATAGATTGTTATTAAGTGATTATGAATTACCTGTAAACATAGGTAATCCACACGAAATATCAATAAGTGATTTCGCTGAGGAAATTATTAGCTTAACAGGAACGACACAAAAGGTAATTTATAAAGATTTACCAGTTAATGACCCGTTACAGCGTCAACCAAATATTGATAAAGCAAAATCCATTTTAGGTTGGGAGCCAAAAGTAGATCGTGCAGAAGGAATGAAGTTAACTTTTGATTACTTTAAAAGTTTAACCGAGGACGAATTGTACAAAAGTGAACATAAAGACTTTACAACCTTTAACAGGTAATATAAAAATATATGGAGCACAAAAAAGGAAGATATTCATGGGTAATAAGACCATTTCTTATCCTATTCGACCTTTTTTGCGTCAATATTTTAGTGTTTTATTTTTTTAATTTCAATCAAGAGAAAATGTATTTCTTCTCTTATGATATTTTAAATAATAGACATTTCTTATATGTTATTTACTCTACTTTTTTGTGGCTAATTTCTACAAGTTTACTTCAGTTTTATAAAGTTTATCGTTATACATCTGTTTTAAATATTTTAACCCTTTTAGTAAAACAAGGTTTTGTTTATGCTATTGTTTTCTTCGCATTTATAGGTGCATTTAGAAGTGTTAATGCTTCTATATTTAATATGTTAGCCTATTTAGGTTTTTCTTTTTTATGCATTGGATTTGTTAAATTTATTAGTTACTACCTTTTAAAAACGTTTAGAAAGCTACTTAAAGGAAACCTTAGGCAAATTGTAATTATTGGTAAATCTAATAGTGCTCAAGAATTACATAAATTAGCAGTAACTAATCGTGAATTAGGTTATAATATTAAAGCTAGTTTTGTAAATAAAAATTTTCGCAATTACGAAGGTGATATAAAAGCTTCTTTTCAATTTTTAGAGGATAATACTGGTGTAGATGAGGTGTTTTGTTCTATAGATGAGTTTTCCGAGGTTGAGGTAAATATGATGGTTAGACTTTCAGAGTTAAATCATTTTAACCTTAAGTTTTTACAGGATCAAACACCAGAGTTAACTAAACGTTTAAAAGCTTATTATTATAATTATTTGCCAGTTTTGTCTTTGCAGGAAGTTGCTTTAAATGAAGACCTAAACATTGTATTAAAACGTGTTTTTGATGTTGTGTTTTCTTTGTTTATTATCATTTTTGTGATGTCTTGGTTATTGCCAATAGTTTTTGTTTTGATAAAGTTTGATTCTAAAGGGCCGTTGTTTTATAAACATAAACGTAATGGAATTAACTATAAAGAATTTACCTGTTTTAAGTTCAGATCTTTAAAAATTAATAAAGAGGAAAAAGGAACTTACATTACTAGTGATGATCATAGAGTCACTACGTTAGGGCGTTTTTTACGCAGAACAAGTATAGATGAGATGCCACAGTTTTTTAATGTGCTTCTAGGAGATATGAGTGTCGTTGGACCAAGACCTCATATGTTATCATATACTGAAGATTATTCGAAGCAAATTGATAAATACAATTTTATTTTTAGACATAATGTAAAACCAGGGATTACGGGTTTAGCACAAATTAAAGGCTGTAGAGGTGAAATAAAATCTAAAGAAGATATTGTAAATAGAGTGAAATACGATAATTTCTACATTGAAAACTGGAGTTTGATTTTAGATTTAAAAATTATTTTAGAAACCTTTCTAAATATCTTTAGAGGACAAAAACAAGCCTACTAATGTCGTTAAATTTAGTTTCTATAATAATGCCAATGTATAATTCTGAAGCCTACGTTTTAGAAGCTGTAGAAAGTATTTTGTTTCAAACCCATAATAATTGGGAACTTATTGTGGTCGATGATGGCTCAACCGATACTTCAATTGAAATTGTTACTAAATTAACCATAGAAGATAAAAGAGTAAAGCTTTTAAAAAACTCTGAGAACCTTGGTGCAGCAAAGTCAAGAAATAAAGCCATAGAGGCTTCTAAAGGCGACGTTATTGCTTTTTTAGATGCAGACGATTTATGGTTGCCTCACAAATTAGAAACTCAATTATATGTTTTAAATAACAACCAAACCGATGTTTGCTTTTCAAGCTATGAGCAAATCAGTGAAAACGGAGAAAAACGCGGTGTTTTAATTGAAGCTTTACCAGAATTAAGTTATAATAAACTTCTTAAAAGTAATTACATTGGTAATCTTACCGGAATGTATAATGCTAAAAGTTTGGGTAAAGTCATATCACCAAATCTGCGTAAGCGTCAAGACTGGTTATTATGGTTAAACGCTATTAAAAAGTCTAATAAACCAGCTATTGGAATTAAAGAGCCTTTGGCTTTGTATCGTGTTCGTGAAGATTCAATGTCTTCTAACAAAGTAAGCTTGGTAAAACATAACTATTGGGTTTATAAAAAGGGTTTAGGTTATTCTACGATTAAGTCGGTTTTTAGTATGCTTGTCTTTTTAAAAGAGCACTTTTTTGTAAAGTCAAAACTGATTAAAAAAATCTTTTAGTTGAGACAAGAATTTCACTAATCTACACTAATAATGTTAACCTGTCATACTGCATCACGATGTAATATCTATTTTTAGAATTCTTAATCTACTTAACTAAACTCGTAAACTGTTTTAGTTTCCCACTTTTAGCACGTTTTAAAACAGCTACTTTTTCAAACTGAATAACTAAATCTTTTTCAAGATATTTATCAATAGCTTTTATAACCTCGTTTTTTTGAACATTGTTAAGTTCAATTTCAGACACATAAGAAATTTTAAATGTATTAATCTCAGTTTGTATAATCACAAACTCCTTAACATTAGCTTGGTCTTCAATAACGGTCTTAGTAACGTAGTAAAACGTTAATCCTGCCGAAGTTTTTCCGCTTGGTAATTGTATTAAATCATTGGTTCTTCCTAATAAGCGTTTTAATAGTGGTTTTTTAGGCGTGCTTTTTTCATCTAAAACCCCAATATCACCTAATTCGTAACGAATAAACGGATGTGCTTTATTGTAAAATGAGGTAATGACTATTTTACCTTCTTGTCCGTAAGGCAAAGGTTGGTTGTTTTTATCAAGAATCTCAACTAATAAGTTTTCACTATTTACTTGCCATTCATTGGTTTTGTTTTTAAAGGCAATCAAGCCAACTTCGGCACAGCCATATTCGTTTACAATAGGAATGTTAAATTGTTTTTCTAATAAGGTTTTGTCTTTGTCGTAAAGCATTTCCGAAGTCACAATACAACATTTTAGTGTTGGACAAATATCTTTTAAAATAAGATTTTCTTGCTTTAAATATTTAGCGAATTGTACAATCGCACTGGTGTAACCGTTAATGTATTCAAACTTTTGGTGTTTAAATAAATTAAGATTTTTATGCATTTCGTCGGCACTTAAATCAAATACCGAAAAACGATAACGAT
>DAISIZ010000049.1:0-10559 GCA_036821745.1 Aurantibacter sp.
AGATTTTTATGCATTTCGTCGGCACTTAAATCAAATACCGAAAAACGATAACGATATCCTAACCAATCTTTAAAACGTTCTTTGTAATAGCCTAAAGTATTTAGCGGAATACCATAAAAACGCGCTTGGTAAGAATGGTCTAAATCAATGTTATACCAATTATAGCGATCAATAAATTCAGTCCAAGATAAAGCGTGTGCCAATTTATCTTTAGCAAAACTAAATGGCGTTCCCGATGAACCTGAGGTTTTATTACTGTATTGCTTTTTTAAAGGATATCCATCCGATAATCGCTTGCCAATTGGTTGTTGTAAGTCCAATTTACTAATAACAGGTAAGTCATTCCAATTAGAAGTGGCGCTATCTTTTACTAAGTTTTTGTAAAAAGAATTATGCTTTAAATGAAACTCTAAAATGGCTTTTTTTTGGTCTTCAATATAAATTTCAAAATTAGCTTGGTCAATGTTTTGTGTGTGGTTAAAAATGCGTTTAGCTTCCTGCATTGGGAAGCCATTAAAGCGTAAAGACCAGCTAAATAATTTCATTTTTAAAACTCTAAAACGTAAATGTAAATAATTCTTTACGTAATAATTCTGTTTTAAATTTAAAAGCCATTATTTTTGCGCAAAACAACACAACAGTTATGAATATTTTAGTTTTAGGTTCAGGAGGAAGAGAACATACTTTTGCTTGGAAAATGGCACAAAGTGATAAGTGTGAGAATTTATTTGTTGCTCCAGGAAATTCTGGTACAGCTAATATAGCTGCAAACTTAACCTTAAGTGTAACCGATTTTCAAGCTATAAAAGAAGCCGTAATTACCAATAAAATTAATATGGTAGTTGTTGGTCCTGAAGATCCTTTAGTACAAGGTATTCACGATTTTTTCTTAGCCGATGAGCAACTTAAAAACGTAGCAGTTATTGGACCACAAAAAGCAGCGGCAACTTTAGAAGGTAGTAAAGAATTTGCTAAAGAATTTTTAATCAAGCATAAAATTCCAACTGCAGCTTACCAAAGTTTTAATGCTAGTAATGTTGAAGAAGGCTACAAATTCTTAGAAACTTTAAAAGCACCTTACGTTCTAAAAGCAGATGGTTTAGCCGCTGGAAAAGGGGTTTTAATTCTTAATGATTTAAATGAAGCTAAAGCAGAATTAAAAAGCATGTTGGTGGACGCTAAGTTTGGTAACGCAAGTGCTAAAGTGGTTATTGAAGAGTTTTTAGATGGGATAGAATTAAGTTGTTTTGTATTAACTGATGGAAAGAACTACAAAGTTTTGCCAACCGCTAAAGATTACAAACGTATTGGTGAAGGTGACACAGGTTTAAATACCGGTGGAATGGGAGCAGTATCTCCAGTACCTTTTGCAACTCCAGAATTTTTAAATAAAATTGAAGAACGCATTGTAAAGCCAACGATTAACGGTTTTCAAGAAGACAACTTACCTTATGTAGGTTTTGTGTTTATTGGTTTAATTAAAGTTGGCGATGATCCTTATGTTATAGAATATAACGTTAGAATGGGTGATCCTGAAACAGAAGTAGTTTTACCACGTTTAAAAAATGATTTAGTTGAAGTGTTTGACGCTATGGCAAACCAAACTTTAGATCAAATTACTATTGAAGTAGACGATCGTGCGGCAACTACAATTATGTTAGTTTCTGGGGGGTATCCTGAAGCTTACGAAAAAGGTAAAGAAATTACTGGAGTAGAAAACGTAAAAGATTCTATTGTATTTCACGCAGGTGCAAAGTTAGATAACAATGCTATAGTAACATCAGGCGGACGTGTTATGTCAATTACAAGCTACGGTGAAACTTACGAAGAAGCCATAAAAAAATCTTACCAAAGCATTGAAGAAATCAAGTTTGATAAGATGAATTATAGAACAGATATAGGTTTCGATTTATAATCGAAACCTATAATTTATGTTATAAAAATGAGTGAGAAGAAATTGTTTTGTTTTCTTCACCATTTTGGTGATGTGATTTTAATTGTAACATCCAGTATACAAAAGCGATCATTGCTATCAAAATAAATACCCAAGATAGTAAGTTTGCGCCCCACCAGTTTTCTAATTCAAAAGCTCTTATAGCATCAAAAGGAGCAAATAATACATTAACAAATAAGTCTTGTATTGCGTTAAATAAATCTGTCATTGGGTTAAATTTTATAAATTACAGGATAATTATATCCATCTTAAAGGACAAAAATACAAAAACAAGCAATGATTACAAGTATTTTTAGTAAATCTAAACCAATAAATTCCATTTCAGTATTTGTACTATTGGTTTTAGCGTTTGTTTTAATGTTGTTTAAATACAAGTTTTCTGCTCAAACTGAAGTTTCTTTTCTAGGTTTAGGGCTTCATTTTTTTATCCTTTTTTCTTCGTTATTCACGCTTAATTTTATCATTAAGAAAAACAGTTTAACTAAAGATAATAATTTTGCAACCTTATGTTTTGGTTTATTTGTAGTCCTGCTGCCAGAAGTATTTTTAGAACGAAGTATTTTATTATCAAACCTTATGGTATTGTTGTCTTTTAGGCGTTTAGCAAGTTTGTCTACACAACGTAACACCATTAAGAAATTATTAGATTCAGGTATATTTATTGCTATAGCTACGTTATTTAATGCTTGGGCTATTTGGTTTATTATAATGCCTTTTATTGCATTAGTTTATCATTCAGAAAAAATAATTAGTTATTGGCTTATTCCTATTTTAGGTTTCTCATCTATTATAATATTAACACATACGTTTGGGGTGTGTTTCCCTGAATGGTATCAATTAAATATTGATGTGTTTTTTTACAGTTTAAAATTTGTTAGCTATAAATCGTTACAGTTTATTTTAATAATAACCTTTTTATTATTGCTATTGTTGTGGTCACTAGTTTATTATTTACCTTCAATTTCAGAAAAAAAACGAATTCAATGGCCGTCTTATAAACTAGCATTAGTATATCTATTAATTGCTTTGTTCGTTATAGGTATACAACCCATTAAATTTGGAGGTGAATTTCTTTTTGTGGTCACGCCATTCGCGATAATTTGCGCTAACTATTTTCAGAATAATAGTAGTAAATGGATAAAGGATATTGTTTTTCTAATATGGGTTTTATTGGCAGTAATTCTTGCTTTTGTTAGGTAAGTGTCTAGTTGAGAGATGTTTATATCTCTTTTCTTTTGTGTCTTAAGTGAATACTTAATTATTTTTTTGTAAAAATCGGTTGAAACGACTTATTAATGACATAAAATACACTAATTTCGCGCTCGATTTTAAATTTTGAACAAAATGATGGTAAGAAAATCTTTAGTGATTTTAGTAATGTTAATTTCAACATTAACAATAGCTCAGAAAACAAATAAGAACTGGTCTGTAGGATTTGGTGCAAATGCGGTAGATTTATTTCCTGTAGGAGAAAAAGCACCTCAAGGTGAAGCTTTAGATGAATTTTTTAATGTGAAGGATCACTGGAATTTAGGGATTTATATAGATGTTAATAAAAGCTTTACAGAACGTTTATCTGTTGGTTTTAGAGCTAGCTATAACCAAATTTCTAAATGGGGTGAAATTAATAATGACGATTCAATATTAGTAGACAACCTAGATTATATTGGTTTTGATGGAGCAGTAAACTTCAACATTTTAAAAAATAAAGTAGTTAGCCCATTCGTTTCTGTTGGTGGTGGTTATACATTTATTGAAGAAGGTTTATATAATACCTTGTCTAATAACAACGGAACTGATAATTTAGTTGGTGCTGGTTCTGCAAACGGAGCATTAGGAATTAACTTTAATTTATCAGACAATGTTGCTATAAAAGCACAGTCAGTGTATAAACATAGTTTTGAGGATTACTTATCTTCTCATTTACAACATTCTGTAGGGTTCACTTATATTTTTGGGAACAATTCACCAGAAGTAATTAAGCCAGATGCCGATGAAGATGGCGTGCCAGACGAAAATGATTTATGTCCAGAAGTTGCAGGTATTCCTGAATATGCTGGTTGTAATGATACAGATGGTGACGGAACACCAGATTCTTTAGATAACTGTCCAAATGTTAAAGGAACTGATAAAGGTTGTCCAGATAAAGCAAATCCTTTAGTAACAGAAGCAGAAGCTAATTTAGCAGCAGCTGATAAGGTTATTAATGAATTGAAAAATGGTGTATTAAAAGATGTTTCTACGGCAGTTTATTTTGAAGTAGAAAGTGCAGCGTTAACAAATAATGCTAAGCAAGTCTTAGATGTCGTTTTAACGTCATTTAAAGATAAGGAAATTACAGTTACGTTAAATGGTTATGCGGACAGCAGAGGTTCATCTGAATTTAATAACAAATTATCTCAAAACAGAGCTAAAAATGTATTAGACTATTTTGTATCTAAAGGTATAAGTACAAGTGTTGTCACTACAAATAACTTTGGTGAAACCAACCCAATTGGATCTAACGATTCTGAAGAAGGTCGTGCTTTAAACCGAAGAACAGAAATAAAAGTTTCTTTAAAGTAAATTTTAATTTAGTGTTAAGTTAAAAAGCCATTTAGCATCTTATGCTAAATGGCTTTTTTTATGCGTTAGCATGCATCATTTACCATTGGTTGTGAGATGTGTTATATTTAAGGTATATTTACAGTCTTAATTAACAAGACAATGACTTTTACTCAAACAGCGAATGCTATTTTTCAAGATGTGATTAAAACGTATCACGTTATAAACACTGTAGATCAGGATTTTACAAACAAGTATTCTGAAAGTGATAATTTAATTGAGCATTTATTATACAGAAAATGTTGGATTGATACTGTACAATGGCATTATGAAGATATTATTCGTGATCCACAAATTGATCCAGTAGCAGCTTTAACTTTAAAACGCCAAATTGATGCCTCTAACCAAGATCGCACAGATATGGTAGAGTATATTGATGGTTATTTTTTAAAGAAGTACGATTCGGTAACGCCAAAAGATTCAGCTAAAATAAACTCTGAAAGTCCTGCTTGGGCAATTGATCGTTTGTCAATTTTAGCCTTAAAAGTTTTTCATATGAATGAAGAAGTAGAACGTAAAGATGCTTCGGAAAGTCATATTGCTGCTTGTCAGAAAAAATTAGACGTGCTTTTAGAGCAACGTGTAGATTTAAGTACTGCTATTGATGATTTAGTAGCTGACATTGAAAATGGCGATAAGTATATGAAAGTATACAAGCAAATGAAAATGTATAATGACGACGAACTTAATCCAGTATTAAGAGGTCAGAAGTAATTTACTTTATAGCATTCGAAATGTTTTAGCGATATGCAAAACCCAAAACATATATTAGTCATACGTCTCTCAGCAATGGGAGACGTTGCTATTTCTGTACCTGTGTTACGTGCTTTTGTGACACAGTATCCAGATGTGAAATTAACGATTTTAACTCGTGGATTTTTTGCGCCTTTTTTTGAAGATATTCCAAATGTATCGGTTTTTAATGCCGATTTAAAAGGCAATCACAAAGGTGTTTTAGGCTTGTATAAATTATCTAAAGAATTAAAGGTTTTAGGAGTTACTCAAGTTGCCGACTTACATAATGTATTACGCTCAAATATTTTAAAAGTATTTTTCTTCGGAAAGACTTTTGTACAGATTAATAAGGGTAGAGCAGAAAAGAAAGCCTTGGTTTCAGGAAGTGAATTTAAACAGCTTAAAACTTCGCACGAACGTTATGCCGATGTATTTAGAGCTTTAGGTTACGATTTAACTTTAAATACACCTAAATTTCCTTCAGCTCAAGCATTACCCACAACTTTACACGAACAGATTAAGTTGAATACTAAAGCTTTTGTTGGTGTAGCACCTTTTGCTCAGTACGATTCTAAAATCTATCCTTTAAAGCAAATGCAAGAGGTAATTAGTGCGCTAAGTAAAGATTATAATGTATTGTTATTTGGTGGTGGCGAAAAAGAAAAAGCACTTTTAGATGATTTAGCTAAAGATGAAGCTAACGTATTAAACTGTGTAGGGAAATTTACGTTTAAAGAAGAATTAGCCATCATTTCTAACTTAGATGTTATGTTAAGTATGGATTCAGGTAATGGACATTTAGCAGCAATGTATGGCGTTAAAGTGGTAACTATTTGGGGAAACACACATCCGTTTGCTGGCTTTGTACCTTTTAGTCAACCAGAATCACAACAATTAGTGCCTAATCGAAGTGATTATCCGTTAATTCCAACCAGTATTTATGGTAATAAAACGCCCGAAAATTATAAAACCGCTGCCGGAACGATAGCTCCAGCAACGGTAATTAAAACAATTAAAGGTATTTTGGGGATGTTGTTATTGTTTACTTAAAATAAGTTTTTTAAGGTTTTCTAGCTCGTTTTTTAAGGTCTCTACTTCATTTTTTAAATCTACAATTTGTTCTTGTTGTTCTTGTATTGCCTTAACGGTAACTGGAATAATATCACTATAGTAAACACCAAGTTTTTCATTTTTTATTCTTTTGTAATTACCTTCTTCGTCACTAGTTGTCCAGCTGTGAGTTTGTACAACTTCAGGTAATACGTTAAGAAGTTGTTGTGCAGAAAAACCTATTTTCTTTTTCGTTAAATGATCGGGTATAACAGTTTTCCCTACTGTATTGTCTTTCCAATTATAACTAATTGTTTCTAGTTGTATAATTTCTTTAAGACCATAATTTAAAGGAGTTATATTCTTTTTAACTGATATGTCAGACGTTGTTATAACACCATTTGTTGCATATACTGCTCCCCATCTTCTATTTGAAGCACCTAGGGTATTACCAAATTGATTCGTTTCATCTTCTAAAGGATGAATTCCTGAGCCCTTAAATAATAATTCGTTTTTACCATCTACAAAATACTCTATAGAGCCCATAGCTATAGATGTACCTCCAGAGCTACCTTTATAAAATCCTGCAACAAATTCTCTAGTGAAAGTATCTCCTCCAGAATCCGTAAAAGTCATTCCATCATCACCATCTACAAAAGCACCTCCTTTACCAAAATTTGTATAACCTTCAGCGAAATTAGTTGTCATTTGCGGCTGTCCTGAATTATCCTCAAAAGTAATATCTCCAGAACCAGTTCCTTCAAAATATAAATCTCTAGAATTTAAATCTATATATGTTGTTTGTGTTAATGCACCTCCTAATCTAACAGTTCCACCAGATTCTGTTAAACCATTCTCAGCATCAACTGAACCACCACCACCAGAAGGTAATGTAACTGTATTTCCATTAGAAATAGTTAGATTATTACCGGAAATACTAAGGGTTTGGCTATCAGTTCCGCCGCCTCCGCCAGAGCCAACTTGCCAAGTTGCATTTCCATTTGCATCACTGGTTAGGACATAGCCCGCCTGTTGTGTACCGTCTTCTAATCTAAAAACAGAATTTGTTGGTGCTGCAACCGTATTTTCAATTACTGATATATTATCTAACGATGCTCCATAGTCACAATTACCTATATATTGAAAACGTAATGAATATGTGTCTGTAGCAATGTTTGTCCCCGAAAAATTAAAAGTTCCAGAATATGCTGTATTAGCACTTGTATTTGTTAAAGCTATTAAAGTTGATGCTATAGCATTATCAGTTTCATTATATAAGGTAACATTGTAAGCTTCATCACTTCCATCTTCATATCTATATCTGTAATCAAATGCAATATCTAAAGATGTAGCTGTGGCAGAAGACGTAAATTGACCTGTTACAAATGTTTCTTCTTGAGAGGTACAGTCATAACGTATGTTTATCCATTGACCAGTACAACCAGTACAAAGTACACTAGCATAACTTTGAGCAGGGCTAACGACTTCCCATACATCATTTCCTGCACCTGCAATAATTTGATATTCATTGGTGCTTGCAGAAGAAGTAACATCGCCAATCGTTAACGCAGAGAAATCTTGAGAATAAAGTGTGTTGGTTCCAACACTTCCACCAGATGATGTACCTGTAATATGTAGCGTAGCAGTTGGAGATGTATTTCCAACACCTACGTTTCCTGTATTTGCATTATACATGTCGTTTCCAGAAATTGTCCAATCATTGTCAGCTCCGCCTCCACCAAAAGTAACCCATGCACTACTATTGTAATAGTAAAAGCCAGTAGTACCGTCAGTTTGATATATTAACAAGCCTGTTGCAGGAGCGCTAATTGCATCACGTTGCGTCTCTGTCATTCTAGATATTAAGACACCTTGTGAGGTTGAGTTTAACTCTAAGATAGAACTTGCATCTGGATTAGTAGTTCCAATTCCTACTTGTGCAGTACTAACTTGTAAACACAAGAAATAGATAATTAAAAATGGGTAAACGATTTTCATTGCTTATTTTTTTTCGAATGTAAAATTTCTTATATTAACATTATATTTATTTCGGTGTATAATTACGGAATTAGTACTATTTTCCGTTTTTTAGTCACTTTCAAACCTGTTTTTAATGAAAATAATTATCATATCGGTAGTTTTATTAGTTTTTTTATCTTCTGTAATTTGTTTTTTGTTAAAAAAAATAAGTGAATTAGTGCTGTATTTTTATACTACATGGTTTATTCTTTTTTCTAGTTTGTTTATTATTTCGGGCGATTTTTCATTTGTATCAGAATCTGTGGTTAATACAGTATCCTTAATGTTTTTTGTTTTATTAACATTGTTGCCGGTGTTAATATTTAATATTGTACAGGGTAGTTTACAAAAGAATAGATTTGATAAAAGGAACTATTATTTGCCGGCAACGCTCTTTTTAATAAATATGTTTTGTCTATTATATTTTGGTTTAGAAAAAGGTGAAGACGAATTTACTTATGAGGTTGTAGAAAATGTAATGTCATATACAAATTATATAGTTATCTTATTTGTGTTTCCAATTTCAACAGTTTTTTATTGTTATAAATCATTTAAATTATTGAAGCCGTTACCTACGCTAAAAACCTATAAGAATAATTTTAGAAAATTGTATTTAACCGTTTTTGTTGTTCTTTATGTATTATATATTATAGTATGGGTTTTTCAGAATTACGTATTGGATGTAGGTTTTTTTAAAACGCTATTAAAAGGTTATTATGTGTTCTATTTTATGGTGTCTTTTTACGTGATTTATAGAGCTAATAAAAAAGATTCTAATAAAGAAATTAGTGTAAATTCTAATAGTCAATTTGATGTAATACAAGAAAAAATTAGTTTGGTTATGAAGGAACGTGAACTATATCTTAATTCGCGATTAACTGTAAAGCAATTAGCTGAAGAAGTTGGTTCTAACGAGAAATATGTATCTAATTTGATTAATCAAAGATATCAAATGAATTTTTCAAATTTTGTAAATGATTTTAGGGTTAAATACGCAACTAAAATCTTGTTAGACGAAAAATATAAAAATTTTACAATTGAGGCAATTGGAGGTTTGTCAGGTTTTAGTTCAAAATCAGCATTCAATTCAACCTTTAAAAAAGTTAACGGAATAACACCATCGGAGTATAAAAAAAGAAAGATACTTTAATCCGTGTAAATTAAAAACCGTTGCTGAAACGATAGCTTCCAACAACGGTTATTGATTGTATTAAGGCATTAATCTAACCCTACGTTAATTTAAGTTTTCCCAAACCGAACCTGTATATACTCTCAATTTTTTTAATGTTGCATCATAATACACGTCGCCTTCAGCTGGTGTAGTAGGTGCAGTTCCTGGTTGTAAATTTATTAAGTCTGTATTAGTTGCAGAACTTAATGCTCTAGAACCAATTGCAATAGCTTAATCTCCAGTACTAAAGCTCTCTAATGCCGATGATCCAATTGCAATGGCATCAGTTCCAAATACGTTGCTTTTTCCTGAGTTTTCTCCAATAAAAATGTTGTCAGCACCAAAACCTACGTAATTGGTATTTAGATTGTTCCCTGCATCATTACCAAAAAGAATATTTCGTCTTCTATTAAACGTTTCTAATTGCCCTTTAGTAGTGAACTTAAAAAATTCTGTGTTATTGGTTCTAATGCTTAAATCTTGAGGATCTGTAGTTCCTAAAAAGTCGGTTGTACTGTCAGTACCAGTATTACCTGATAAATTCCAAGATTCTTCGCCTTTAATAGATAGCCATTTTTTTGAAGCATCATTCCAGTAATAAAACCCAGGTGTTTTGCTCGCAAAAGTTGTAGTAAGGTAAATAAGCATTGCGTCTTGATTAGCACCTGGCTCTGTGCTTGGAAAGCGATCAACTCTAGGAATTAGAATTCCATCTTTCTCCGTTGGTGTGCTTTTATCAGATGCCGCAATGTCTAAAGTCGCATTTGGTGATGTCGTATTAATAACAACTTGCGCAAAGCTAATTGAACTAAATGCTAGAACGGTAATAAGGATTATATTTTTCATAAATAGATTATTTAAAAATTGCAAATTTGTGGCTACGTAGTTTTGGGATTTCAGAGTGTTATTTTTTGGTATTTATGCTATTTTTTAAAGCTTGTACTTGTGTTTTTAAATCTTCGATTTGTGTTTGTTGTTCTTGTATGGCTTTTACTAAAACAGGTATTATTTCTGAGTAAACTACAC
>DAISIZ010000049.1:10569-14795 GCA_036821745.1 Aurantibacter sp.
ACACCTAGTTTATCATTCTCTTTTTTAACGAAATGATCTCGGTCTTCTTCGTTATCTTGAACCCAGTTGTGTGTTTGTACTACTTCGGTAATAATCTTTTGTAAATCTTGAGCTAAGAAGCCAAGTTTAACTTCCTTTTCATTTTCTGGAACAACAGTTTTACCATAATGCTCATTTTTCCAAGTGTAGCTTACGGGTTTTAAATTCATAACTTCAGTCAAACCATAATGTATAGGTTTAATGTTGTCTTTTAAACGGGCGTCCGATGTGTTTATAACGCCATTTTCACAGTAGATTTCGTTCCAACGGTTTGCGGTAGTCCCTAAATCGTATATAGCGTCTAAGTTTGGAGAGAAAGAGCTTGCTATTAATGTGGCGTTAAAATCATCTTCTAAAAATTCTACTGAACCAATACCTATTGTGGTTCCAAAAGCATTTCCGTTGTCTACATCAAAATGGTGAGTCGTTATTTTTTGGCTTCCTACGGTCACTTTACCAATTCTGTATAAATCACCTTCATGTGTATTACCAGATATAAACCTCCAATCATCATCACTATTAGCTTTAGCTGGTCTCCAAGTTGCATAACCATCAGCATCACTAACTAAAATATTTCCATCAGCTTGATTCCCATCTACTAATCTAAATGTTTTGGATACGCCATTTTCTATTACTTTGATATCATCAATATAAATTTCATCATTTAACTCACTAAAGAAAAACTCCTTTTGGTATTCAATTTTAAAGGTGTGTGCTCCCGTAGGAATATTAAATGAAGCTGTAGTCCAGTTTATACTAGATAAACCTGCTGGAGTTTGATTAGCACCATCTATATAAACAGTTAATCTATCGCAACACATTTCTATACTAGTACGGTAGGCAAATGTTAAACTTGCTCCTGCTGCAGATGGAATATTTACTGATGCTTCCAAGAAGCTGTTTTCTCCATCGTCCACATCTCCAGATTTTACACCAATAGTTCCAGTGTAAAACTCGTTACTTCCAGTTGTTGTTACAAATGGTGAATCTCCTCCGGTAGTTATTGGAGCGCTTATAGCGTTGTCTTCAAAATCTTCGCTTAAATAAGTACTTACAGCTATTGATGGATTCTCAATGTGAACTAAACTAGTTGGCGTATTAATACCAATACCTACATTACCTGTATTAGCATTGTGAATATCGTTTCCGTTAATAGTCCAATCTTTATCAGCACCTAGGGTAATCCATATACTACCGTCAAAATACCAGAATCCTGGTGTTGTATCAATTTCATATACTAATAAGCCTGTAGCAGGACTGGCGATTGCTAATCGTTGTATTTCAGTCATTCTTGGTACTAATACAACACTTGTGGTAGATTTTACGTCTAACGCAGCGCTTGCATCAGGGTTTAATGTTCCTATACCTACTTGACTTGGCATTTGTAAAGCAAAAAGGAAAAACATAAGGGTTAAGTAAAATGGTTTCATGGGGAAAATTTTTTATGAAATTATTTTTTTAATTCCTTACTTAATAATTTTAGTAGTTCAAATTCCCCGAATTCAGGCTATTTCCCTTAAATTTGAACGTTGTAAAAACTCATAATTTGAAAATAGCCCTAGTCTTACTAACTTTAATAACTTGTATAGTTGTCTTTTTTTATTTCAAAAAAAAGAAGACCTATCGTGTTTCTGTTTTTTATTATTTAGCATAGTTTTTCTTGTTTTTCTGTTTGGTTCTCGCTACAGATTTTAGTGCATATTTATCTGCTTCTTTAGACTTTGGAATCGTTCTGTTTATTTACGTGTTGTTAACGCTTATTCCGCCATTGTTGTATCACGTGATTTTTAAGCATTTAAGAACAGGTGTATTTGATAAAAGGAATTATTTTTTGTCTGGTGCTCTGGTAGTGATTAATATAGTGTCTATAGTTTATTTTCATTTTGAAAAAGATATAGATAACGATATCTATGAAATTGTAGATAATTTAATGACCTATATAAACTATGTAACAGCGTTTTTTATTTTCCCCACTTTTATATGCTACTACAGTCATACATCATATAAACTAATTGGGATTAATCCATTTGGTGTAAGTTGGAAAGAAAGTCACGTTAAAAGAGGTTTGTTTTTGTTTGTGGCTTTGTTTAATATATATATATTATTTATTGGGTTTTAAACACCTATATTATTAATAGTCCATTGCTAAAGTCGACTTTTGAGGTGGTTAGTATTTTGTATCTGGTGTTTTCTTTTTACTTATTATTAAATTTATCCAAAGAAAAATCTTCAGTTAAAGACCAAATTAAAGATCATGATTTAGGTTTTGATGTTGAATTATTAAACGAGACGATAGTTAGTGCTTTGGAGGAAGAACAATTGTTTTTAGATGCAAAACGTAATGTTAGGCTATTAGCAAGAGCAGTGAATTCTAACGTGAAATATGTCTCTTACGTTATTAACAAAGTGCATAATAAGAATTTTGCTAATTTTATTAATGATTACAGAATTAATCATGCAAAACATTTGTTGTTAGATAATGCGCACAAAAAAATGACTATTGAAGCTATAGGGAATTTATCTGGATTTAATTCTAAATCTAGCTTTAATACAACCTTTAAGAAAAGTACCGGTCAAACGCCTTCGCAGTTTATGAAAGATGATATTTAATTAAACATCATCATAGTCTACAACTAAAGTTTCACTGGTTGGATGTGCTTGGCAAGTAATAATTAAACCTTCGGCAACTTCAGCATCGGTTAAAATAGAATTTTGGTGCATCTCTGCAGTTCCTTCCTTAATACGTGCTATACAACTACTACAAATACCACCTTGACAAGAGTAAGGTGCATCAATATCTTTTTGAATTGCAGCATCCAAAATGGTGTTCTTTTGTGACATTGTAAACGTTTCTTCTTCATCGTCTACAATTACTGTTATTTTAGTTTCGCCGGTAACGTCACTAATTTTGTTCTTAGCCGTATTTTTTGCAGCTTTAAATAATTCAAAGTGAATTTTATCTTCAGCAATGTCATTAGATTTTAAGACATCAGTTACCGTATTAATCATGCCTTCTGGTCCGCAAAGGTAAAAAGCATCAAAAGAAGCGTGTTTAAATTTATTTTTAACAATTAAATGAACCGTGCTTTCTTCAATACGACCAAAAATGGCATTTTCTTCTTCACTTTGACTGTATAAAAACTGAATGTGAAAACGATCTTTATACGTATGGTGAAGTTCTAATAATTGGTTTAAAAAGATCGTTTCAGCAATGTTTTTGTTACCGTAAACTAATACAAATTCGCTATTTGGTTCATCTTCTAAAACCGACTTTGCAATACTTAATACAGGTGTAATTCCACTACCGGCAACAAATGCAGCGATATGTCTGGTTTTGTTTGCGTCTGGCTCAAATTTAAATCGTCCTTGAGGCGCAGATACTTCTAAAGTGTTTCCTGCTTCAAGTTGTGTATTGGCGTAATTAGAAAATATACCGTTTTCAACAGCTTTTACAGCTACTTTAAGTTCACCACTATTAGGTGAAGCACAAATAGAGTAATCACGACGAATATCTTCGCCATTTATGTTTGTTTTTAAAGTGATGTATTGTCCAGCTGTAAACGCATAATCGGCTTTTAATTCACTAGGAACGTTGAAACTAATGGTAACAGCTTTTGCTGTTTCTCTGGTAACCGATTGTATGTTTAAGGTATTAAATTGTGCCATTTTTACTGTTGATTTTATACAAAAATAGTGAAGCTAAATACATTTCTATTCAAATTAACAAAAATTATATACCTAAGAGATTGATGCATAAGAAAATTATGTATATTTGTGTATGGCAAATTCCAAACTATATAAAGGTAGTTTAACCACTATTATCTTAAAGCTTTTAGCTGAAAATGATAAAATGTACGGTTATGAGATCACGCAAAAGGTTAAGGAACTTACGCAAGGTGAATTAAGCATTACCGAAGGTGCATTGTACCCTGCATTACATAAACTTGAAGCTGACGATTTATTAGACGTTGAAGTTAAAAAAGTAGATAACCGTTTACGTAAGTATTACAAATTGACCGAAAAAGGCACTAAAGAAAGCGTGAATTTATTAAATGAATTACAACGTTATATAGAAACGATGCAGCATTTAGTAAACCCTAAATTTAGTTTAGAGTAATGGAGAAACTTACCAAAGAAGACATTCAGTTTATAGATAATTATTTAATAAAGTCTGGAGTTATTTATAT
>DAISIZ010000050.1:0-2334 GCA_036821745.1 Aurantibacter sp.
CTATATAAGATTCTAATTTTTAAAGAAAAGGTACTATTAAAAGAAAAGGTAAATCTTGAAGAAATTTCAAAAATCACAACTTTAAAATTTAATAAAAGCCAAAAAATGGCCTGGTTTTCAAATGCAAAACCAGACTTGAGTCAAAATTTCACATCGTTTGATATTACTCTACTCAATAATAAGCACACATCAAAAACGCATTTAACATCTACTCGAAATGAATTAAACGCTAAAAAAGCTATAGAATTCTTAGCCAGCGAATTTGATTTAAAAGAAGAAATTTATAGTCCAGATTTTTCTTAAATAATGTCTTTTTAAAATAATGATATAACATTTTATTGATTTTATGTTTTTAGCAAAATCATCAGCAACTTAGCATTTTTGTTTCTTTTTTTTGGCACTACAAAAAAGAAAAGAGTAGATTTATGTTTCACAACACAATGAAACAATGAAAATCCTACACATAGATTCAAACCACGACTTAATGCTACAACAACTAAACGCATTAGGTTACACCAATCACGAAGCCTACAAAACATCAAAAGAAGATATTTTAAAAACAATTTCAGACTATGATGGCATCATAATAAGAAGTCGTTTCAGTATTGATAAAGCAATTTTAGACCTAGCCACAAACTTAAAATTTATAGGTCGTGTTGGTGCAGGATTAGAAAACATAGACTGCGATTATGCCACAAGTAAAGGCATAAAACTAATATCGGCGCCAGAAGGCAATCGTAATGCGGTTGGCGAACACAGCTTAGGAATGTTACTTAGTTTATTTAACAAACTTAACAAAGCCGACAACGAAGTTAGAAACGGAAAATGGCTTCGCGAAGACAATCGCGGGATAGAATTAGACGGAAAAACCGTTGGTTTAATTGGCTACGGAAATATGGGAAAAGCCTTTGCTAAAAAGCTACTTGGTTTTGATGTTAAGACATTATGCTATGACATAAAAGACAATGTTGGCGACCAAAACTGCACACAAGTCAGCTTACAAGAATTACAAAACCAAACCGATGTATTAAGCTTACACACACCACAAACCGAATTAACCGTTAATATGGTTAATAAAGAATTCATCAATGGATTTAAAAAACCATTCTGGCTAATTAACACTGCACGTGGCAAAAGCGTTGTCACCAAAGATTTAGTTTCAGCTTTAAAAAGCGGACAAGTTTTAGGCGCAGGATTAGATGTTTTAGAATACGAAAAAGCCTCTTTTGAAAATCTATTTACTCAAAATGAAATCCCAGAAGCCTTTCAATATTTAATAAAGTCAGACCAAGTTTTGTTAACACCACACGTTGCAGGATGGACTATAGAAAGCAAAGAAAAATTAGCACAAACTATAGTCGATAAAATTAAAGCAAAATTTTCTTAACTTTAGAACACTAATCAAACCACTATGAAATCAACCCTAATAAAATACAGTCTATTTGGCTTTTTATCAGGATTACTCCTGTTTTTAATCTTATTTCAATTTACAGAAAGCGTTAGTGAAGGCGTACATATGGCAATAAGCTATTTTACAATGTTTATATTAGCATTATTAGTCATTCCTGCCACGAAACAATTAAAAAGAAACCGAGGGCAAATCAACTTTAAACAAGCTTTTACACTTTCATTTTTAGTTTGTATTGCAATTTCATTAGGTGTCGGTTTAGCCGATTATTTATTCACCGCAGTTATAGAACCTGATTTCATAGATAAATACATCACTAAAACTTTAGACACGATGTCTAAGACCTTAAGTCCAGAAGAATTTAACAATCAAAAAGCGGCATTTTTACAACAAATGGTAACATTTGGATCATCAATAGCAATGGCATTTTTTATGGTTTTAAATGTCTGCACTATTGGTTTAATTGTTTCATTAATTACCTCATACAAATTCAGTAAAAATTCATAATTATGACCTCTAAAGCAACCACTCCAGAACAGTATATAGCAGAAGCTCCTGAAGAAAGACAAGAGTTTTTAAACAAATTAAGGAACACCATAAAACAAAACTTACCAGAAGATTTTAAAGAATGTATGCAATATGGTATGATTGGCTATGTGGTTCCTTTAGAAATTTACCCAGATGGTTATCACTGTACAAAAGATACACCTTTACCTTTTATGAGTTTTGCATCTCAAAAAAACTCAATTAATCTTTATCATTCTGGCATTTACGCAAAAAAAGAATTGAGCAACTGGTTCATTAACGAGTATCCAAAACACAACAAACGAAAATTAGATATGGGTAAAAGCTGTATTCGTTTTAAAAAAGCCGAAGAAATACCTTTTGATTTAATTGGTGATTTATGTCAAAAAATGACATCTAAA
>DAISIZ010000050.1:2344-14669 GCA_036821745.1 Aurantibacter sp.
AAAAAACAATTAATAAATAACTTAAAAAACTAAAAACTTAAATGCATTCTTTTATTGATTAAAAGTTCAACTACTTGCTTTAAAAGATAAAAAAACAAGTTAAAACGTTTAGTGGAATTTCATTATTCGAAATTAAACAACTTGAATTATTATTAGTAAATTAGCCAATAAAACAAATTATTCTTATTCTTATAAAAAACAAAAAACAAAGGCAATTCAATACTGTTATACTGTATGCTGCTAAAGATCAATAGTTTAAATTTATATTATTAAAAAAAATATCTTATACATTAGGTTTAGGTATAAATAAAATTCATAATAATTTAAGTAATTATATGTTAATATAATAAATAAAATCAGTCATTAAACTTAATTTTAATACTTTTAAACCGACAATATAGCTTTTAAACGAAATACCTAAGTTAATCCCTATTAATTCCATTCAGATTAATAAAGCAAAGTTATAATTATGTAATTTCAAATTACATACCTTTAAAATCATCACTACCAAAACCCTACTTAATATGACTATAAAAACTACTCTTGCAGCTTTAGTACTGTCAACTTTTTTTCGCCAACTCCCAAGTTGGTGTTAATGAAGTTAATCCACAAGCATCTTTAGACGTAGTTGCATCTAACCTTGCAACTCCAGCAAATAATGATGGAATTCTAATCCCTAGAATTAATGCATTTCCAGCTACAAACCCAACAGCAACACAACAATCTATGTTGGTGTACTTAACAACAAATTTAACTGGTGTTAATATTTCTGGAACTGCCCAAAACTATGGTTTAGGCTTTTACTACTGGGACAATACAGTTCCAAACTGGATTGCATTAGATGCACCAGTAAAAGACGCTTGGTTGTTAGAAGGTAATGCAGGAACTGACGGAGGAGCTAATGATTTTTTAGGAACAACAGACGGACAACCATTATCTTTTAGGACTGGTAATACAAAACGCTTTAGAGTAGCTAATGCTGACCAAGTACACGCCATGGCAAGAGGTACTCAAGCTTTACCATTTTACTCTTGGAATGAAGATCAAAATTCAGGTATGTGGCTAGTACAAGGCGATGAAGTCGCTTTTGGTGCAGGAAATTTAGAATTTATGAGATTTATAGAAAGAGGTCAAGATGAATTGGTATTTAACTTACCAGGGCAAAATATAGACTTTAGAGTTGAAAGTGACCAATTTGATGATTTAATTTTTGGTGATGCATCTACAAACCAAGTAAGTATAGGGAATAGAGCTCCTGTATTTGGTATTGATACTTTTTCATCTTACGCTTATGTTATTGGATATCATGCTGTTAATGGTTACTCAGATAGCGGTGTAGGTGTATACGGAGCGGATGGTACAGATGGGATAGGTGTCGAAGGTGTTTCATCTAATCTTGGTATTGGTGTTGCAGGAGCAGCTAACGCCACAGGAACAGTTTCAATTTTTGTTGGTGCTGGAGGAACATTTTCTGGAGACCAAGTTGGGGTTTTAGCTATAAGTGATGCTGTAAATACTCCAGGTATTTTTACCTCTGCAAATGGAGCGCCACTTTCAAATTTTGGTGCTAATGAAGGTATGGTTGGAAATGGTACTTACTCGGGAGCAACAGGTATAGGACAAGGTGCAGGATCTATTGGGGTCTTAGGACACAATACTACTGCAACAGGAATGGCGGCCGTATTTGCTCATGGAGATATGACAGCAATTGGTGTTAAACCATTTACAATTGATCATCCAACAGATCCAGAAAATAAAATGTTAAAACACTTTAGTATTGAATCTGACGAAGTATTAAATGTGTACAGAGGAACAACAGTGTTTGATGTTAATGGTGAGGCAGATGTAAATTTACCAGATTACTTTGCATCAATTAACGTAAATTACTCTTATCAATTAACAGCTGTTGGAGCTGCAATGCCAAATTTATATGTTGCTGAAGAGGTTAGTGGTAATACCTTTAAAGTTGCTGGTGGTATTACAGGGAAAAAAGTGTCATGGACTGTATTCGCTAATCGTAACGACGCATATGTAAAAGCAAACCCAGAACGAATTAAGCCTGAAGTAAATAAAACAGGAGATTTAAAAGGTAAATATTTAGATCACAAATCTTGGAGTCAACCAGATAGTAAAGCGTATTTTAAACTTCAAACAGTTGAAGTGTCAAAATTAACAACTAAAGATGCTCAACAAAAATCTAATGTACCTACAAAGTTTAACAATGGGCCAGGTAATGATATAGATCAAGATTAATAATTATAATAATGGTGCAATAAGTTTATTGCGCCATTATTATTTTACAACAATAATGTCTTTAATGCTTGTGGTGTATTTAGGAGATAAACGTTCTTGTTTCATTTTCCAGGTGCGTGTTAAGTCTTGATTTCCTAATTTTATTTTATAGTTTCCATAACGTTTGTGGAGATTATCTATGGAATGCATTAGTTTTTTATGCTTTGGATTTTCGTTTTCAAATAAATTCAATTGAAAATTATCCGTTGGAACAAGTCTCATAACCATAACACCAGCCTTTTTATAAGCTACACCTTTTTTAAACATTTTACTAACTAGTGTAATTGCTGCTTCACTTATAATTAAAGTAGAATCTGTAGGGTAAGATAGGTGTATAACACAACTTTGTCTGTCTGTTTGCTATTGCTAAATTTATTACTACGTAGCATAACAACTATAGAATGACAACTAGAGCCTTGTTTTCTTAGTTTTTGTGCGCAACTAGTAGCAAATGTAGATACACGTTCTTTTATGTTGTCTAAGTCTGAGTATGTGTTTTCAAAGCTACGTGTGGTTGTTATCATTTTTTTATCAGGACTGTCGTCTTCCAAATCTAATGTTGGGATGCCATTTAAATCACGATGTAAGCGAGCTTCAATTACTGAAAATTCATTTTTAATCATCTTTTCAGGTAAGTTGGCAAAGTCTAAAGCGCTTTCACAGCCTTTTTGTCGTAGTTTTGTAGTTAAACGTTTACCTATGCCCCAAACATCTTCTATAGCTATGCGTTTTAGTGCATTTAAGCGTCTTTCTTCAGTATCTAAAACACAGACACTTTTAGTGGTTGAAAGTTCTGGGAATTTACGTGCAATTTTATTAGCTATTTTAGATAGGCCTTTAGTTGGAGCAACACCAACACACGTTGGTGTGCCGGTCCATTTTAAAACACGTGTTCTTATTTGAGAAGCATAATCACTAAAGTTGTAATTTTTGTAACCTTCAAATTTTAAGAAAGATTCATCAATACTATAAACCTCTACATCTGGTGTAAATTGTTTTAGTATGTTCATAACACGAGAACTCATATCTCCATATAGCGCGTAGTTGGATGATAGTATCGTAATGCTATGGTTCTTGCAGAAATTTTCCCATTTAAAAATAGGTGCACCCATTTTTAGTCCTAACGCTTTTGCTTCATCACTTCTAGAAATTACACAACCATCGTTATTACTTAAAATCGCGATAGGTTTACCCCTTAAGTTAGGGTTAAAAACGCGTTCACACGAGGCATAAAAGTTGTTACAATCTACTAAAGCATATATGAATACAAAAGTAAAGTAAATGTGCACTCTAATTGTTTTATGTTAATAAGTAATTCGTACAATTATTAAACTGTTTGTTGATTTTAAAATTCGTAATTTTAAATAATTTAAAAATAAATTATTTATGGCACGACTACTTTTATCATTCTGTATGATTATTTTATTTGGTTGTAAATCGAATAAAATAGTTGAAAGTAACACGCGTTTAATTCAAGAAGAAGATTTGAATTGGTGTCCTTCTGATGGTGTATGTAGTTTTGAGGTACTTCCTAATAAGGCGGTAGAGTTAAAGCGCGATAAATTTGGTAAAACATTTACCGTATTTCGTGATTCTGGATCCAGTGTTTTAAAGTTTGAATATGTTAGAAATGAAATGCCAGGATTAGAGGATAGTTCGTATAGGGAAGTTGTATATGTTGAATTGCAAGATTTAGAGACCTCTTTTGAAGTTAGTGATATGGCGCTATCTAAATATAATGTTATATATGAAAGGTGGTGTTTTTGTAGAGGTGCTACTGGAAGTTATCTGGTGTCTTCTGGTTCTATGACTTATAATAGTTTAAAAGATGGTAAATCTATTTATTTAAAGTTTGATAATAAACAGGTACCGCAAGTGTTGAAATCTGTTGCAGCTAATTTTTAGATATAAAAAAAAAGTCCTTTCATTTAATGAAAGGACTTTTAAAGATTATAAAGAATAGATATTAAGCTTCGAAAGGCTCAATAGATACGTAAGATCTATTATCTTTTTTCTTAGTAAATTTTACAAGACCATCAACTTTAGCGTGTAAAGTGTGATCTTTTCCTTGGTATACGTTTTCACCTGGGTGATGCGTGTTACCTCTTTGTCTTATGATAATGTTTCCAGCAATAGCAGCTTGACCACCAAATATCTTAACGCCTAAACGTTTCGATTCTGATTCTCTACCATTCTTCGAACTACCAACTCCTTTTTTATGAGCCATTGTCTTAAGGTTTTATTTTGTTATACTTAAGTAATAAAGCAATTAAGCTTTACCACCATCTAATTCGTCTTGCCATTTCTTTAACTCATCCCACTTACCATCAGCAGCTAATTGAGCTTGTACTGGCCATGTGTCAGTTACGTGGTTTCCACGAACACCTGCAATGATTTCAGAAATTTTAGCAGCTTCAGTTTTTGCTAATTCAGCAAAAGTTGCGATACCTGCTTCAGTTAAAGTCGATGCAATTTTTGGTCCAATACCTTCAATCTTCTTTAAATCATCTCCTTTAGAAGTTGATTTTTTAGCAGCTTGAGCTTTTGGTGCTTCTACTTTAGCTTCTTTTTTTGGAGCAGCTTTTTTAGCTGGCTTAGCTCCTGAAGTTACAATGTTTTCAATAACGATTTCAGTTAAGGCTTGTCTGTGACCGTTTTTCACACGGTAACCTTTACGTCTTTTCTTTTTGAAAACAATAACTTTGTCACCTTTAAGGTGTTTTGAGACTTTAGCACTTACTTGTGCTCCGTCTATAGCTGGGGCGCCTACAGTTACATTGTCACCATCTGCAATTAAAAGTACATTGTCAAAAGACACTGATTTACCTTCTTCAGTTGCTAAACGATTAACAAAAACTTTTTGGTCTTTTTCAACTTTAAATTGATGCCCTGCTATTTCTACAATTGCGTACATAGCGTAACGTTTTATTAATTATTTTATTAAAAAATGTGTGCAAATATACAGCTAATTGTTTAAGTAACAAATGTTTTAATCGTTTTGTATGATGTTTCTTGGTTTTTTAAGCCATTGCATAATGGTTAAGGTCATAACAACGGTTGTAGAAATTCCCATAATAGCCACTACAAAAGTCACTAAACCTATATGAACACTGTAGCTGCCTTCAAAAACAGTTAGTAGTTTGTTTAAAAAACGCGGGTCAACCTCAGTAGCATAAAACACAAAAAATATTGTAAAAATAATACTCGCAATAAAGCCTGTTATTAAACCTGTTTTAAATCCGTTTGTGTAAGTGAATTTTTTTGGCTGTCGGTGTTTTAAAAAGTTAATAGCTTCATAGATACCAAAACCAGTTATAATACCATTAAAAATACTTAGTAATGGTTTTGTGTGTAAATTAAATAGTGATAAAATTAAAAAATAAGCAATTAAACATGCGCTAATTACTAACCCGAATCTGATTGGTGTGGATACATTTTTCATAATTAATTAGTTTTTAACTAAATATCAGCATTTTAGCTGTTATAAATTGTAAATAATTGTTAATTTATAGTTCGAAATTCATCCTATCTAGAGATTTATAACATATTTTTGTAATAATTAGTGTAACAATTTCACTTTTGATTATACTAACTAACTAAATAATATTAGATAATGAAAAAACAAATGTTTGCATTAGCTACTGTAGCTCTTAGCGTTTTTACAGCGTCGGCACAGGAAGTTAAATTTGAAGAGTACAAGCTAGATAATGGTATGCACGTTATTTTGCATAAGGACAATTCTGCTCCAGTGGTAACGACTGCAGTTATGTACCATGTTGGTGCCAAAGATGAAAATCCAGAACGTACTGGGTTTGCCCATTTTTTTGAACACCTTTTGTTTGAAGGTACAAAAAACATTGAACGTGGCGAATGGTTTAAAATTGTTGCTGCAAATGGTGGGCAAAATAACGCCAATACTACTGATGACAGAACCTATTATTATGAAACTTTTCCATCTAACAATTTAGAGTTAGGATTATGGTTAGAATCGGAACGTTTAATGCATCCGGTGATTAATCAAATTGGTGTAGATACTCAAAATGAGGTTGTAAAAGAAGAAAAACGTCTTAGAGTAGACAATCAACCTTACGGAAGTATTATTGCTGAAGTAAAAAAAGGGTTATTCAAAAAGCATCCTTATAAAGGAACTACTATTGGTAAAATGAAGCATTTAGATGCGGCTACTTTAGAAGAATTTCAAGCTTTTAATAAGAAATTTTACATTCCTAATAACGCTGTTTTAGTGGTAGCTGGTGATATTGAAATCGCTTCGACTAAAAAAATGATTAAAGATTATTTTGGGCCAATTCCTGGTGGGAAAGCTATTGAGCGTAATTTTCCAAAAGAAGAGGATATTACGCAAACTTTAAAAGCAAAGGCTTACGATAATAATATACAAACACCAGCAATTATTGCAGCATACAGAACAGCTTCTTTTAAAAGCCGTGATGCTTATGTTTTAGATATGATTTCTACGTATTTAAGTGGTGGTAAGTCATCTATATTATATAAGAAAATGGTAGATGAACAAAAGCAAGCTTTAGCCGTGCAAGCGGTTAATCTTTCTCAAGAAGATTATGGTATGTACGCTTTATTCGCTTTACCTTTAGGAGACGTGTCTTTAGAAGCTTTAGTAAGTGAAATGGATGAGGAAATCGTTAAAATTCAAACTGAATTAATTTCTGAAAAAGACTACCAAAAACTACAAAATAAAGCTGAAAATTCATTTGTAAGTTCTAATTCTAGTGTTTCTGGTGTAGCCAACTCTTTAGCGAGATATTATATGTTATACGGCGATACTAATTTAATTAATACTGAAATTAATATCATAAGATCTATTACAAGAGAAGATATTAAAGCCGTAGCTAATAAATATTTAAACCCTAACCAACGTCTTATTTTAGAGTATTTACCTAAAAAAGAAGATAAACAATAAAAACAAAATAGATGAAATTAAAATTTATAGCGTTAGCAGCATTTTGTTTTGTTGCCTTTACAGCGCAAGCTCAAATAGACAGATCTAAACAACCAGTTCCTGGTCCAGCACCAACTATTAGTTTAGAAACACCATCGACATTTATATTAAAAAATGGTTTAAAAGTAATGGTTGTTGAAAACCATAAGCTACCAAAAGTAAATTATTCATTACGTATTGATAATGGACCAATTTATGATGGAGATAAAGCTGGAATTTCTCAAATTTTAGCAGCAATGTTAGGAAATGGGACTTCAACAATTTCTAAAAACGATTTTAACGAGGAAGTTGACTTTTTAGGTGCACGTTTAAACTTTGGTTCTAGTAGTGCTTCAGGAAGCTCTTTAACTAAATATTCAGATCGTATTTTAGAATTGATGGCAGATGCTGCTATTCATCCATTATTTACTGAGGAAGAATTTCAGAAAGAGAAAGAGAAAGCAATTGAAAACTTAAAGTCTAACAAGAAAAGTGTAGATGCCGTTGCTGGTAGAGTAAGCCGTGCATTATCTTTTGGTAAAAATCACCCTTCAGGTGAATTTGTAACCGAAGAAACTTTGAATAACATTACTTTAAATAATGTAGTGTCTTATTATCAAAAATATTTTAACCCTTCAAAAGGTTATTTAGTTGTTTTAGGAGATGTTGAAGTTTCTAAAGTTAAGAAACAAGTTAAAAAGTATTTTGGTAAATGGGAGCAAGGTTTAGACT
Source organism: Aurantibacter sp. (assembly GCA_036821745.1). GTDB lineage: Bacteria > Bacteroidota > Bacteroidia > Flavobacteriales > Flavobacteriaceae > Aurantibacter. Next base: position 10,323 of record DAISIZ010000050.1, read on the forward strand.
TGTCGTCTTCAATAAACGCATCGACACCAAACTTGCCAGTTACGGAAATTGATTTTATCGATATGCCAAATGCAGTTCAATCTAACATTCAGTTTACTAATAATGTAAACTTAGAAATGAAAGATGAAGATTACCATGCTGTTTTATTAGCGAACTACATTTTAGGTGGTGGCGGTGAAGGTTATTTATTTTTAAACCTTCGTGAAGATAAAGGATACACTTATGGTTCGTATTCTAGTATAGGTACAAAACGTTATGTGCCAGGTCGTTTTTCTGCAACTGCAGCAGTTAGAAATGAAGTGACTGATAGTTCTGTAGTAGCAATGTTAAGCGAGATTAAGCGTATTAGAACAGAAAAAGTAGATGCAGAACGTTTAAAGAATGCAAAAGCTAAATATGTAGGGAATTTTGTTTTGGCTGTTGAAAGACCTTCAACTATTGCAGGTTATGCTTTAAATATTGAGTTAAATGATTTACCTCAAGATTTTTATAAAACATATTTATCTAAAATTAATGCCGTAACTGCCGATGATATTTTACGTGTAGCTAATAAATACTTTTTAGCTAATCAAGGTCGTTTTGTTATTGTAGGAAAAGGAAGCGAAGTTGTACCAAATCTTATGAAAACTGGAATTCCAGTAAAGTTTTATGACGAGTTTGCTAATCCAGTAGAAAAGCCAGTATTTAGTAAGGCTATTCCTGCAGGAGTTACAGTAACTTCAGTGTTAGATCAGTTTTTTAAAGCTACAGGAGGAAAAGCTAAAATGGAAGCGGTAAAAACTTTAAATATGAATGCTAATGTAAAGATTGATGGTGTGCCAATTCCATTAACAGCAAGTTTAAAGACCATGGTGCCTAACAAGGAGTCTATGGAAATGAGCGCAGCTGGTATGGGTGTTTTAATGTCTCAAAAATGGAATGGAAAAGAGGGTTACCAAACGCAACAAGGGCAACGTAAAGAGTTAACAGAGGCAGAAATTTCTGAAAAGAAGTCTTCTAGAAGCGTTTTTCCAGAGTTGTCATATACTAAAGAAAATACAGTTTTAGAAAGTATAGTTTCTGTTGAAGGGAATGACAACTACTTATTAAAAGTAACTAAAAATGATAAAACAGAATCTAGATATTATGATGTTAAGACTGGTTTATTAACAAAAACAGAATCTTCATCAGAAGTGCAAGGACAAAATATTACAAATACGGTAATGTATACTAATTACAAAGAAGTTAATGGTTTAAACTTACCTTTTGTAAACACTATTAAAGCAGGTCCACAAAATTTAGTATTTAATATGACGACTATAAAAGTAAACGAAGGTGTTACTGATGCCGATTTTAACTAGTATTGTTATGTCACATTCTAAATAATCGATACCGATTATTAAAAGATTAGAAATAAAAACCCAAAGCGATAAGCTTTGGGTTTTTTTATGACTTCTTTTTATTCGCTAGATATACACCACTTAATATCACAGTGGTTGCTATGGCTTGGTAAATACTAAATTTCTCACCATCAATTAATCCCCAACCAACCGCAATTATTGGCATAATGTAAGCTACTGAAGATGCAAAAATAGGTGTGGATATTTGTATAAGTTTACTAAATAATACTTTGGCTATGGCGGTTCCGAAAAGTGATAGGAATACGACGTAAAATATCGATTCGTTAAAGTTTGGGTGGTTAAATGTGTTTTTGGAAAAGAAGTCTGTAAAAAATAAAGTGATTAATGCTGGTACATATATGCATACGTAATTTCCAGTTGCAATACTTAAAGCGTTTACATTTTGTAAATAACGCTTTATAATGTTAACATTTAGAGCGTACATAATAGTTGCAAGTAAAACGTAGCCAGCAAATAAATAATTTTGTTTTGGATTTAAGTCTGCGCCTTCTAAAATTAAAAATACAGTACCAATAAAACCAATAATAACACCAATAACTTGTCTTTTTGTAGTTGTAATTTTAAATAATGCTAATCCAAGTAATATGGTGTTTAGTGGTACTAAGGAGTTTAATATAGAAGCGACTGCGCTATCAATTTCAGTTTCGGCAATACTAAATAAAAATGAAGGGAAAAAAGAGCCTAGAAATCCTGAAAATGCAATCCATTTCCAATTTTCTTTTTTAATGTGTTTAATAGATTTAAAGCCAACAACGAATAGAATAAAACCTGTAACAATAGTTCTTAATGCACCTAGTTGGTATGCGGTAAGTCCAACTAAACTTTTTTTTATCAAAATAAAAGAAGTTCCCCATATTAGAGAAAGTATCCCTAAATAGAGCCACTTTTTTGATTCGTTGGACATAGTTTATTAAGTTTTACTGTGTAAAATTCGATATAATAAATTGATTAATAAGATTAATTAGTAATTTTGTGTAAAATTTATCAGAAAATGAAACATATATTAAAATTAATGGTTTTGGCTTTATTAGTAGTTACTTGTAAGCAAAATGAGCCAGAAGTAAAAATAGTAGAGCCTGTTACTCAAGAAGTAGAAGTCGTAAAACAACCAGTAAAAGAATTACCTAATAAAGATTTAGCTAAAGCTGAATTTGAAATTAAAGGAATGACATGTGCTATGGGTTGTGCTAAAACTATTGAAAAAAAATTAGCAAAATTAGAAGGAGTTTATTCTGTTAATGTTGATTTTAAAAAAGAATTAGCAACGATTGAATACGATGGTGAAAAATTGTCTAACAAAGATTTTGTTTCTACGGTAACAAGTGTTTCTGATACTTATAAGGTAGGAGAAATTAAAGCAGCTTCGCAAATGCCTAAAGCTGTTAAATGTAAAGGAAATACTGATTGTAAAAAAGTATGCTGTTCATTGAAAGAAGCTAGTAAAAAAATGGCTTGCAAAAAGGGATGTGATAAAGCATGTTGCAATAAGCCTGTTAAAGTTTAATATTTTTCTTACATTAGAACACATTTAAATAAAATATTATGAAAAGAATTTTCAATCTATCTCTTTTAGTCCTTGTTTTTACATTATTTTCTAACGTAGCTACTGCTCAGAGTACAGCAAAAACTGATGCTATGGCACAAACCAAAGCATTAAAGGAAGTTGCAGGTTTTGATAAAAGTGAATTTAAAGCTGTGTATGCAGTATACTTAAAGTACGATAGAAAATTAGAATCTATTAATAAGCATATTGACTCAGAGAGTATGTCTTATATGGAAGCTATAGATAAGTTAAATGTAACTTTTGCTAAAGACATGAAGAAAGTCTTAAATGATGAGCAATTTGCTGCATTTGTAAAAAAAGAAAAACTTAAAAAATAGTTTAAATACATTTAATAAAAAAAGGGGTTAAACTTTAAGTTTAACCCCTTTTTTAGGATTGTTATAGCTGTGAAAAAACAGTGTCACAAGCTTTTATAGTTTTGTCTAGATCTTCATAAGACAAAGCATTGTTTAGAAACCAACTTTCAAAAGCACTTGGTGCAATGTAAATTCCTTGGTTTAACATACCGTGAAAGAACTTTTTAAAGATCTCGTTATTCCCTTTTGCCGAAGATTCAAAGTCAATGACTTCATCTTCACAAAAATGAAGTGAAATCATACTTCCAACACGATTAATCGTATAAATGACGTTGTGCTTGTCTAAAACACTAACCAGGCCTTTGTGTAAGTATTCAGTTTTGTCGGCTAGTTCTTTAAAAATGTTGGCGTTCTCATTAAGTTCAGTTAACATAGCTAAACCTGCTGCCATAGCTAACGGGTTTCCGCTTAAAGTTCCTGCTTGATAAACAGGTCCAAGAGGCGCTAAATGATTCATAATTTCATTTCTAGCGGCAAATGCTCCAACAGGTAATCCACCTCCAATAACTTTACCAAAACAAACAATATCTGCTTTAACATCGTAAAGTTCTTGAACACCACCTTTAGCTAGTCTAAAACCAGTCATAACTTCATCAAAAACCAATAAGATATTGTTTTCGTCACAAAGTGTTCTTAGTCTTTGTAAGAAATTATCTTTAGGTAAAATACATCCCATATTACCAGCGACTGGTTCAATAATAATACATGCAATTTCATTTTTATTAGCTTCAATTAAAGCTTTTACATTATCAATGTTATTATAAGCAGCTAATAAAGTATCTTTTGCTGTCCCTTTTGTTACACCAGGACTGTTTGGAGAGCCAAATGTTACAGCGCCACTTCCTGCTTGAATTAAAAATGAATCACTATGACCATGGTAACAGCCAGCGAATTTTATTATTTTTTCTTTATTAGTAAAACCCCTTGCTAAACGAATAGCACTCATACAGGCTTCAGTTCCTGAGTTTACAAACCTAATGTTGATAAAATTAGGTTTGTAAACTCAGGAACTGAAGCCTGTATGAGT
>DAISIZ010000051.1:0-14618 GCA_036821745.1 Aurantibacter sp.
CATAAGTTTAGTCTCTTTAATTAAAGTAAACATATCTTTTATAAAGCAATCAAAAAATGACTTTTGTCATCTATAACTAATAAATTAAGACATCTTAAATTTCTGAAAAAACTAAGAATAGAATTTAATACATAAGTAAAAAAGTTTAAATTATTTTGAATAATAATATTTGTAGGTATAATTAGAACCAATTAAAATTAAAAAATATTCAATCTAAAACCCTTCAATTATTCTATTAAGTTGTGTTGAATTGATAATTTTAATTTTTTTACCATCAGTTACAATTACACCTTCTTTCTTAAGCTTAGTAAGTGTTCTAATACAAGCTTCTTTAGCTGCACCTACTACACTAGAAATATCTTCACGTGTTAAAAGAATAGATATGAAACCATCGCTATCAACACCAAAATTATCTTCTAAATATTTTAAAGACTCTGCAATACGTTGAATCACATTTTTTTGTGCCATATTAACTATTATGTCATCTGCAAACTTTAAATCGCTTGCCATGTGCACTAACATCGCTTTTGTAAATGCAACATTGTCATTAATACACTCTTTTAAGTTATTCTTTGGAATAAAACACAACTCCATATCGTTTAAAGCAATGGCACTAAGATTTGTTGTTTCTTCTGAAATCACAGAGCGTTGCCCAAGTAAGTCACCTTTAGAGACGAACTTAACAATTTGGTCTTTACCATTATCGCTCATTTTAGAAAGTTTAGAAACACCTGATTTTATGCAGAATACGCCATTTAACTTTTCGTTTTCATCAAACAAAGTCTCTCCTTTCTTAATCTTTTTTGTGACTTTACTTTGAGATATTTTTTTTAATTCATATTTTTTTAAAGTTCTAAGTTCGTTTAATTGTCTAACAATACAATTTTCGCACTTGGTATGTTGGCTGTGATCATTCATCGAGCTAAATATAATTAAATTGACTCTCTCTACCCTAATAAATCTACTTTAAAACTGATTAATATCATCTTTTTTAAAAGGATATTGCACCAACTTTGTTATAGTATAAAATAATACGTAACAACTATGGGTGACTGTTTTCATTGCGGAGATTCTTGCGATAAAACTATTATTAAGCATAACGACAAAATATTTTGTTGTAATGGCTGTAAAACCGTGTTCGATATTTTAAATGATAATCATCTTATGTATTATTATGATTTAGAACAAACACCTGGTACAACACCTCATCTACAAGAAGGGAAATTTGACTTCTTAGAAAACGACCAAATAGTTCACAAACTTTTAGAGTTTAATGAGCAAAATACGCAAGTAATATCGCTGTTAATCCCTACCATACATTGTAGTTCTTGCATTTGGGTTTTAGAAAATCTCAACAAATTAAATACGGCAGTTAAAACTGCTCAGGTAAATTTCCCTAAGAAAACAGTAAGAATCACGTTTTCTTCGGAAGAAATAGACTTACACAAATTGGTCTTATTACTCTCTAAAATTGGTTATGAACCCTATATCTCTTTAGATGACGCTACCGAAAAAAAACCAGAAACCGATCGAAGCCTAATCTACAAACTTGGTGTTGCTGGCTTTGCTTTTGGTAACATTATGTTTTTATCGTTTCCAGAGTATTTTGAAGTCAATGAATTTTGGTTAGAAAAATTCAAACATATTTTCCGTTGGCTAATGTTTGCCTTTGCTTTACCGGTCGCCTTCTACTCTGGTAGAGACTATTTTGTATCTGCTTACAAAGGATTAAGATCAAAAATTTTAAATATTGATGTTCCAATCGCTATTGGTATATCGGTACTTTTTATTCGTTCTACTGTAGAAATTATTATGGATTGGGGAACAGGTTTTTTTGATAGTATGTCTGGATTGGTGTTTTTCTTATTATTAGGAAAATTCTTTCAGCAAAAAACCTATGCATTTCTTTCTTTTGAAAGAGATTACAAATCCTATTTTCCAATCGCTGTAACAAGACTTACTAACACACAAGGCACAAAAACCGAAGAACAAGCACAAGTTTTTGAATTAAAAAAAGGTGATAGACTTTTAATAAGACATTCTGAGTTATTACCCGTTGACGCCATATTAATTAAAGGAAGCGCAGTTATAGATTATAGTTTTGTAACTGGTGAAGCTGAGCCAATTACAAAAACTTCAGGCGATCAATTATTTGCAGGTGGAAGACAACAAGCTGGACCCATAGAAGTTGAAGTTTTAAAACCGGTAGAACAAAGTTATCTTACCCAATTATGGTCTAACGACGTCTTTAAAAAAAACAATCAAACTATTGTAGAAAACTTAACCAATAGTATTAGTAAACGTTTTACTGTTGCCTTACTTGTTATTGCGGTCATATCGGCCATAGTTTGGTGTTTTATAGATAAAAATACTGCTTTAAATGTATTCACAGCAGTACTTATTGTTGCGTGTCCTTGTGCTATTGCATTGGCTGCACCATTTACTTTAGGTAATATGCTACGCATATTTGGTCGTCATAAACTCTATATAAAAGACAGTTCAGTTATTGAACAATTATCTCATATAAATACTGTTGTATTTGATAAAACTGGGACATTAACCTCAAGTCAAAGAAATACTATTGTTTATGAAGGCATTACTTTATCTGAAGATGAAGAGTCATTGCTTACAAGTACATTAAGAGCTTCTAATCACCCATTAAGTAGGTCACTTTATGACATTTTGGACAAAAACAACATAAGTACTTTAGATGATTTTAAAGAAGATGTTGGTCAAGGAATAACTGGTGTCATTGGTGATAATAAAATTAAAATAGGAGCTTATCAATACGTTCAAGAAAAAACAAATCATAACAACTCGCAAATACATCAAAAAACAAGTATTCACGTAAGTACAAATGATGAATACAAAGGTTGTTATGTGTTTTTTAATGAATACAGAAATGGAGTAAACACCGTTTTTAATGCGTTAAGTCAAAACTATAATTTAGTGGTGTTATCTGGTGACAATGATGGCGAAAAAGCACACTTAAAACAAACCTTACCAGAAAATACGCGGTTATTATTTAATCAAAAGCCTGAAGACAAACTTAACTTTATAAAATCGGAACAAGAAAAGGGGCATAAAGTACTTATGATTGGCGACGGTCTTAACGATGCTGGTGCTTTAGCCCAAAGTAATGTAGGGTTTTCAATATCGGAAAATGTAAATGTCTTCTCTCCTGCTTGTGATGGTATTTTAGATGCTTCAATGTTTAAAGAAATCCCTAATTTTTTATCACTGTCTAAAAAAAGTATTACAATAATTAAATACGCATTTCTATTTTCATTGTTTTATAACCTCATTGGGTTAGGCTTTGCTGTAACTGGTAATTTAAAACCAGTTGTCGCTGCTATACTTATGCCACTAAGTTCTATAAGCATAGTCATATTTACAACCACAATGACCTATTTAATAGGAAAAAAACTAATCACAATAAACAAACCACTATGAAAACAACCACACAGAAATTCCTACATAGATTTTTTAATAAACAACGGAAAAATTCTTTAAGAGAATCAATTGTAAAAATGTTGTAAAGCTGATTTATATCATCTTTTTTGAGAGATACCAATCTTACTTTTACACCTTAAACAACTATATAATATGAGTATTATTTATATGCTTTTAGCCATTAGTGTTGTAGTTGCCGTTATTTTTTTTGTAGCCTTTATTTATTCAGTAAAAAAAGGACAATATGACGACACTTACACTCCATCGGTACGAATGCTTTTCGATGATGAAATTGTTGAAAAAAAATTAAACATTTCAAAAGAAGAACCAATAAAACTAAACGATCAACTTAATTAAATATGGAAGTACAAAAATTCTATTACGATAATAAAATCGTACGAAAATTTATAGTAGCAACACTATTTTGGGGAATTATAGGAATGGGGATAGGTTTATTATTGGCCTTTATGTTTCTATTCCCAAATTTAACCGATGGTATATCTTGGCTTAGTTTTGGGCGTTTACGTCCGCTTCATACCAATGCTGTTATATTCGCATTTATTGGTAATGCCATATTTGCCGGTGTCTATTACTCTACGCAGCGCTTATTAAAAGCCAGAATGTGGAAAGACTGGTTAAGTAAACTTAACTTTTGGGGTTGGCAAGCTATTATTGTTGGAGCAGCCATAACCTTACCTTTAGGTTACACAACTTCTAAAGAATATGCCGAATTAGAATGGCCTTTTGATATTGCTATCGCTTTAATATGGGTCGCTTTTGGTGCCAATTTAATTGGAACAATCTTTAAAAGAAGACAACGTCACTTATATGTTGCCATCTGGTTTTACTTAGGAACATTTGTTACTGTAGCAGTATTACACATTGTAAACAGTATAGAAATTCCAGTGAGTGCATTAAAAAGTTACTCGGTTTATGCTGGTGTACAAGATGCCTTAGTGCAATGGTGGTACGGACATAATGCCGTTGCCTTTTTCCTTACAACACCTTTCTTAGGTTTAATGTATTACTTTGTACCTAAAGCAGCTAATAGACCGGTTTACTCTTACCGATTATCTATTGTACACTTCTGGTCCTTAATTTTTATTTACATCTGGGCTGGACCACACCACTTATTATATTCTTCATTACCAGATTGGGCACAAAATTTAGGGGTTGCCTTTTCTATTATGTTAATTGCGCCATCTTGGGGTGGAATGATTAACGGATTATTGACACTTCGTGGTGCTTGGGATAAAGTAAGAACTGATCCTGTATTAAAGTTTATGGTAGTCGCTATTACTGGTTATGGTATGGCAACGTTTGAAGGTCCAATGCTTTCATTAAAAAACATTAATGCTGTTGCACACTTTAGCGACTGGATTATTGCTCACGTGCACGTTGGTGCCTTAGCTTGGAATGGTTTTTTTACTTTTGGTATGATTTACTGGTTAGTTCCTAAGTTGTTTAAAACAAAATTATGGTCTACGGCTTTAGCCAATGTTCATTTTTGGGTAGGAACTTTAGGTATTATTCTTTATGCTTTACCAATGTATGTTGCTGGATTTGTTCAAGCATCTATGTGGAAACAATTTAATCCAGACGGAACGCTTACTTACGGAAACTTCTTAGAATCGGTAAGTGAAATTATTCCTATGTATTGGATGAGAGCAATTGGAGGTACAATGTTTATTATTGGGGCTTTAATTGGTGTTTATAATGTTATTATGACTGCAAGAGGCGGTAATAAAGTTACTGATGAATTAGCAGAATCGGCGCCATTAGAAAAAGTAACTAAAAAGAGAACGCGTAAAGAAGGTTACCATACGTGGTTAGAAAGAAGACCTGTTAAATTAACCATTTTTGCTACCGTTGCTATATTAATTGGTGGTATGGTTCAAATTATACCATCTTTAATGGTAGACGATTACGTTCCGGTAATTTCAAGTGTAAAACCATACACGCCATTAGAGTTAGAAGGTCGTGATTTATATATAAGAGAGAGTTGTGTGTCGTGTCACTCACAAATGATTAGACCTTTTAGAAGTGAAGTAGAACGTTATGGTGAATACTCTAAAGCTGGAGAGTATGTTTACGACCATCCATTCCTTTGGGGAAGTAAACGAACAGGTCCAGATTTAATGCGTATTGGTGGTAAATACAGTGACAACTGGCACTTAAATCACTTTTACGACCCACAAAGTACCTCATCAGGTTCTATTATGCCATCTTATAAATGGTTAATTAAAAATGGTTTAGACAAAGGACTTACTGAAAAGAAAATGAGAGCAATGGTATCACTTGGTGTTCCGTATACCGAAGACGAGATTAAACGTGCTCAAGCTTGGATGGACGAACAAGGAACTCAAATTGAGAAAAACCTATATAGTGATCCAGATTTTGCAAAAACTTACGAAGCTGATAAAAAATATGCAAAAGAAAATGGTGAGCCATTTATAGAAATGCGAAATCGAGAAGTAGTTGCACTTATTGCCTACTTACAACGATTAGGTACAGATATTAAGATTAAAAATGCAAACGATTCAGCACTTAACTTAAACCAATAATTATGTTAAAATTTATAAAAGGAAATTTAGAACAAATAGATGGTGTTGAAATTTATCCAATGATATCATTAGTCATATTTTTCGTCTTTTTCACGGGGCTTTTTTGGTGGGTTTTCACGGCTAAAAAAGCACACATCACAGAGGTTAGTAATATTCCTTTAGAAGATGATACTATTAACCCTTAAAACTAACAATTATGAAAACAAACGCATCATATTTTAGACTTATATTATTCTTCGTTTTTGCCATAATCCTGTTAGAATGGATTACTGGTAATCCTGATGAGTGGGCAATGACCACAATGCCTATGTTTTGGGTCATTATTGCTACGGTAATGTTATTTGCTGTCGCTTTCGAAATTTGTATTGAAGCATTAAAAACCATTTTATTTAATGTGTTATCTAAAGATCAGCAAAGTAGTTATGTCAAAAAAGAAGCCATTAGAAATGACAAACAATTTAAATGGGCTCGTGATACCTATAAAAAATTATTAGGTAGTAAACCGCTTGAAGAAGAACACGAAATTATATTAGACCATAATTACGATGGTATTCAAGAATTAGATAACAATTTACCGCCTTGGTGGGTTTATATGTTTTATGCAACCATAGTTTTTGGTGTGGTTTATTTTGTACGCTTTGAAGTTTATAACGACTACTCTCAAGCCGAAGAATATGAAGCTGAGGTTGCCGAAGCTAAAATTGCCATTGCAAAATGGAAAAAAACAGCTAAGAATTTAGTCGATGTAAATACGGTAACTAAACTTACTGATGTAGCCGATCTTGGTTCTGGTAAAAAAATATTTATGGCGAATTGTATTGCCTGTCATAAAGCTGATGGTGGTGGTGGAATTGGTCCTAACCTAACCGATAAAAATTGGATTTTAGGTGGTGGAATTAAAAATGTATTTAGCACCATATCTGAAGGTGGAAGAGCCGGAAAAGGAATGATTTCTTGGAAATCGGACTTAAAACCTTTAGAAATGGCACAAGTAGCCAGTTATGTCTTAACATTTGAAGGCACTACACCTGCAGAACCTAAAGAAGCTGAAGGCGCTATTTGGGTAGATCCAGATGCACCAGACTCTGCTCCTACTGAAGGAAACATTCAAGAAGCACCTGTTGAAAAAGCAACAGATTCTATTAATGCAAATCTTACTATTAAAAACTAAACTATTAGTATAGTTCTAATATATGGCAGAACAAGGAAAAGAAAATTTTAGAGATACCATAGGCACGCTTAATGAAGAAGGAAAGCGTGCTTGGGTATTCCCTAAAAAACCAGATGGTAAATGGTACGACTATCGTAAATACGTTAGTTATGTGTTATTAATCTTACTGTTTTCGGCGCCATTTATTAAGGTAAACGGTAACCAGTTTTTTATGTTTAATATATTAGAACGTCGTTTTAATATATTTGGTTACCCCTTTTGGCCACAAGACTTTTATCTGTTTGTTATAATGATGATAGCAGGTGTGGTTTTTGTTATTCTCTTTACGGTAGCGTTTGGTCGCATTTTCTGCGGATGGATTTGTCCGCAAACCATTTTTATGGAAATGGTGTTTAGACGTATTGAATATTGGATTGATGGCGATAGAGGAAAACAAATCAGGTTAGCTAAAATGCCTTGGAATGCCGAAAAAATAAAAAAGCGTGTACTTAAATGGACCATCTTTTTTATCATTTCGTTTCTTATTGCTAATGTATTTTTAGCTTACTTAATTGGTAGCGACAAATTGATACAATATGTTATTAATGGTCCAACAAAACATATAAGCACACTTATATCATTGCTTATTTTTACCAGTATTTTCTATTTTGTATTTGTTTGGTTTAGAGAGCAAGTGTGTATTATTGCTTGTCCTTATGGTAGATTACAAGGTGTACTTTTAGATAACAAATCTATTATTGTTGCTTACGACCATAAAAGAGGCGAAAAAGAAACTGGAAGAGCTAAATTTAAAAAGAATGAAGACCGACCAACAACTGGTAAAGGCGATTGTATAGATTGTTTAGCTTGTGTTAAGGTATGCCCTACTGGTATAGATATTAGAAATGGTACGCAATTAGAATGTATTAATTGTACTGCTTGTATTGATGCTTGCAACCATATGATGGAAGCTGTAGATTTACCTAAAGGGTTAATACGTTATGCCAGTGAAGATAATATTGAAAAGAAAGAACCTTTTAAATTCACGCCACGACTTAAAGGCTATAGTTCTGTTTTAGGAATTTTAGTTGCCGTATTAATTGGGTTACTATTTTTACGTAATGATGTTGAAGCTAATATTTTAAGATTACCAGGACAATTATACGAGCGTAAAGCCAACAATATAATTAGTAATGTTTATACATATAAGCTTATTAATAAAACGGTTGATGACATTAATAACATTGAATTTAAGCTCTTATCTCACAAAGGAACCATTAAGGTAGTTTCTCACGAGGATTTTAAAGTGGTTGGTCAAGGTTTAGCTGAAGGAACTTTATTTATTGAATTAAATGCAAGTGCTATTAAAGGCGACAAAGTAAGACTTGAAATTGGTGTTTATAGTGGTGATGAACTTATTGAAACAACCACCACGGCATTCTTAGGCCCAAGAAGTTATAAGTAAACAGTAAACTTTATTAAAAGCATTACATAGGCAAATACTCGCGTGAAGGATAGCAGTGAAAATCCCACAGCGAGGAACGAGCGAGGCATTAAAACGTATAGTCTGACCCTTGAGGTCACGCCATAAAAAAAGAAAAACTAACTAAAAAAGACTCATTTTAAATGGGCAATTATAACATATGAAATGGAATTGGGGAACAGGAATTGTTGTTGGGATGATAGCTTTTATTAGCTTTATAATGTACTTCGTAATTAGAATGAGTACTGAAGAAAAGTATAGTCACGATATGGTGACTGACGAATATTACGCCAAGGAAATGATGTATCAAACTGAAATTGATGCCGAAACGAACACCTATAATTTAAAAGAACGAATTAAAGGCGAAAAAACGAGTCGTGGTTGGGAAATTACGTTTCCTAAGGAATTAATACCTTCTAAAATCCAAGGTACTATGAACTTATACAGACCATCTAACGAGAAGTTAGATTTTAGTTTACCTTTAAAGTTAGACCAACCTGTGCTTACCATTCCAAACGACAAATTAATTGCTGGCCGATGGAACATTACCATAGATTGGACCTACAACGAGACACCATATCTTTATAAAAAACAAATTATCTATTAATGCTTTATACCGCACTTATTTTTGGTTTATTGGGCAGTTTTCACTGTATAGGTATGTGTGGTCCTATTGCTTTTTTACTGCCATTAAATCGAAAAAACAAAAGCAAACAAGCCTTACAATTATTTAGTTATCACTTTGGGCGTATTTTTATGTATGCCTTATTAGGGCTTGTTTTTGGATTGGTTGGAAATAGCTTGAACCTGTTTGGGTTTCAGCAACAATTATCTATTGGAATTGGCGTGTTAATGATTGTTAGTATTATAATTCCAACTAAGATTTTTAACCGTTATAATTTTTCTAAACCTATTTACAAACTGGTTAGCCGTGTAAAAAGTAAAATGGGACAAGAATTGAAACAAAAAAATCCTACCACGTTTTTTACCATTGGCTACCTAAATGGCTTATTACCTTGTGGGTTAGTTTATATGGCTGTTTTTGGCGCGCTTGCCATCGGAAATGCTTGGCAAGGGAGCTTGTATATGGCTATGTTTGGTTTAGGAACTATTCCGTTAATGACAACTGCAATTTACTTGGGTAACTTTTTAAATAAGACCATAAAACAGAACATACTAAAAGTGATTCCTGTTTTTGTAGTTATTATAGGTTTGCTATTTATTATTAGAGGTTTAGGTTTAGGAATTCCTTACCTATCGCCTACCAAAAGCGTTACTATAGAACAAATAAACTCTGAAATTAATTGTCATTAATTACACTTTCATTTTAAACTCTAACTAAACCGTCATAGAAAACAATTGTGTATTAGGTTGTTTTCGTTGGAGTCTTAAATCAAACGGTAAACAGATATTTCTTACAAAGGGTTGCCCTTTATCGGTAACTTGAAGTGTTTTGTCTTTTATAATTAATAAGCCGTCTTGCTCTAATTCTTTAAGCTTTAGTAGCACTTCTGGTAATTCAGAAAAACTTAAGTTTTCTTCTTCCCAAGAGGTTTTAAAGTGACACATTAAGTTTAAAATATGTTGTCTAATAATTAAATCTTCATTAGTTAAAATATGACCTCTAAATACTGGAATTATTTTTTGAGATACTAAGTCTTTATACGTTTCTATACTCTTGGTATTTTGAGCAAATCCATACCAACTATCGCCTATTGCAGATGCGCCTAAACCAATCATTAGCTTGGTTTTAGAAGCGGTATATCCCATAAAATTACGATGTAGTTTCTGAGTATGATGTGCTTTATACAACACATCGGCAGTTAAAGCGAAATGATCCATACCAATTTCAAAATAACCGGCATCTAAAAGCATTTGTTTTCCTACTTTGTATTGATGTAATTTTTGTTCTGCAGATGGCAAATCTTTTTTGTCAAAGCCACGTTGTCCGTTTCCTTTAATCCAAGGTACGTGTGCATAGCTATAAAAAGCAATGCGGTCTGGTTTTAATTCTATAGTCTTGTTAACAGTATGACGAATATCGGCTTCGGATTGAAATGGTAAACCAAAAATAATATCGTGTCCTACGGAAGTAAATCCTATATCACGTGAACTTTCTGTAACGCGTTTTACATTCTCAAATGGTTGTACTCTATTAATAGCCTTTTGTACTTTAAGATTATAGTCTTGCACGCCATAACTTACACGCTTAAAATTAAACGATGCAAACATTTTTAAATGCTCGGTAGTTGTATTGTTGGGATGACCTTCAAAACTTAATTCACAATCGTCTCTAAACTTTCCTAATCGTGCTAAGCCTTTTAATAAATACTGAATATTTTCTGGCTTAAAAAATGTTGGTGTTCCGCCACCAATATGTAATTCTTTAATATGTGGTTTCTCTCCAAACAATTCTTTATAAAGCACAAACTCATCTAATAAAGCTTGAACATAAGGCAATTCCACCGAATGATTTTTAGTAATACGCTTATGACAACCGCAAAACGTACACATACTTTCGCAAAATGGTAAATGAATGTAAATACTTATACCTTCTTCCCGATTGCTTTCGTTAAAACTTTGTTTTAAAACGTATTTCCATTGTTTTAAAGAAAACGAATCATTATCCCAATATGGAACCGTTGGATAACTTGTATATCTTGGACCTGGAACATTATATTTTGATATTAGTGAAGTACTCATTCTAAATTATTTTCAACAAATTTAGAGCTATAAGTAAAGTTAAAAGATGACTAATATCATTTTTAAATAATTCAATTGTTATTTAATGAAGAGACAAGGCAATTAGTAACACTAATTAAAGTCAATACATCAATCTTATGTTCTCTTTTTTTAATAACTACATAAAAAGTTTAATAATGAGTTACTTACTTTCCAATACAGAAATTAGCAAATATATTCCCAAGCAACTCATCATTAGATACTTGACCTGTAATCAAGCCGAAATAATATAGCGCCTCACGAATATCTATAGCCATTAAATCACTTGATAAATTGGTTTCAATACCGTATTGCACTTTTTGGATTTCTTCGAAAGCTTTTAATAAAGCATCATAATGTCTGGTATTGGTTACAATGGTTTCATTGTTACGTAATGCGCCAGTATTTACAAAGCTTAATAATTGCTGTTTTAAATCGTCTACACCAACGTTTTGCTTTGCAGAAAGTAGAATGTACTTCGCATTCTCTATAGCGTTTAAAGTGACGTTTATAGCTTGTTTTTGTGTGTCGTTAAGCTTATCAATCTTATTTGGGATAATTAATAAAGGTTTTAACGGATATTTGTTTTTAATCTTTTCGATTTCAACAATAAAAGCTTGTGTATTTTCTACAAACTGAGTGGCATCAAATAAATATAAAACTACTTGAGCTTGGTCTATTTTTTCGAAGGTTTTTTTAATTCCAATACCTTCAACCACATCTTTGGTTTCACGAATTCCTGCGGTATCAATAAAACGGAATCCAATACCATCAATCACTAATTCGTCTTCTATTGTGTCTCTAGTGGTTCCTGCAATATCACTTACAATAGCACGTTCTTCGTTTAAAAGTGCATTTAAAAGTGTACTCTTTCCTACGTTTGGTTCTCCAACAATTGCTACAGGAATACCATTTTTAATCACGTTTCCAACCGAAAAACTGTCAATTAAACGTTTTAATACGAAAGTAATTCTACCAATTAATTCTTTAAACTGACTTCTATCTGCAAACTCTACATCTTCTTCGGCAAAGTCTAACTCCAACTCAATTAAAGACGCAAAATTTAATAACTCTTCACGAAGTTTAGCAATTTCTCCCGAAAATCCACCACGCATTTGTTGCATCGCAATTTGGTGTGATGCTTCGTTATCACTGCTAATTAAATCGGCAACAGCTTCGGCTTGACTTAAATCTAATTTCCCGTTTAAAAAGGCTCTTAAAGTAAACTCACCAGCATCGGCCATACGGCAACCCTTACGCAGTAATAACTGTATAATTTCTTGCTGAATATATATAGAACCGTGACATTGTATCTCTACAACATCTTCTCCGGTATAAGACCGCGGATTCTTAAATAAAGATACTAAAACCTCATCAATAGTTCTAACATCGTCCATAATATGACCTAAATGAATGGTATGCGTTTTTTGTAATTTAAGTGATTTTTCAGCTTTAACCGATTTAAATACACCATCACAAATCGTAATAGCATCTTTACCAGAAATACGAATTATGGCTACTGCTCCTGCGCCACTTGCTGTAGCTAAGGCTACTATAGTATCGTTATACATCATCTTAAATACGGCCTGTTTTTTTTAATAAAAATAAAATCACAATTGGTAATGCTAATAATACAACCATTAATAAATTGGTTTTAATTAATCCTGGTAATAAAATTAAAGTCAACACATAACCACCAATAGCGCCACCAAAATGCGCATCGTGACCAATGTTATCATTTTTGGCTTTCATACCATAAATTGAATATAATAAATAACCAATACCAAACACATAAGCCGGAATTGGAATTGGGATAAAAAACAAGTACAAACTCATTTCTGGTCGTAACAAAATAGCAGAATATATAATTCCCATTACTGCGCCACTTGCTCCTACAGCTGTGTAGTAATTATCTTCCTTATGAAATGAATAGGATAAAAAACTACCAACCAATAAACTAACAATATACACTAAAACAAAACTTGACTGTCCTAAATAACCAATAACAACAGGTGCAAATATGTATAATGAAAACATATTAAATAGTAAATGTTGCATATCTACGTGAAGAAATCCAGAACTAAACAAACGTATTTTTTCGCCATTTTTTATGCGACCAACAAAAAACTTATACTTTTGGAAAAAAGAATGATCTTGAAACCCCTTATAAGATATTAATCCATTGGCGACGATTAAAACTATAGTGACTAAACTTATATTACCCATTGTTTGCTTAAATAAATTCAAATATACTATATATTTGTAGCACTAAAATGACTTTTCTTAATGCAATTAGCAGTTTATCTTATAACATATCCGCTACTTTGGTTGGTTTCAATACTACCATTTAGGTTACTTTATTTATTTTCGGACTTCTTATACATATTCGTTTATAGAATATTTGGCTACAGAACAAAAGTAGTTCACGAAAATATTTCGCTTGTATTCCCTGATAAAACTGAGAAAGAAAAGAAAGTTATTATGAAAAAGTTCTATCATCACTTATGTGATATGATGGTAGAAGCTATTAAATCTATTAGTATTTCTGAAAAAACAATGAAGAAACACTTTGTTTTTGAAAACATCGATTTAATTAACAAGCTTGAAGATAAAGACAAAAGCATTATTTTAATGTGTAGCCATTACGGAAGTTGGGAATGGATTTTTATTATGCAAAGCTATGTTAGAAAAGACAGTAAAGGTTATGCCGTATATAAACCATTAGCCAATAAACATTTCGACAAATTATTTAAAGGTGTAAGGGCCAAATATAATAGTCATTTAATTTCTACTAAGGAGACGATTCCAACGTTAATGCAAGCCACTCGTGATGGTAATCGTACTATTAGCGGATTTGTAAGCGACCAATCGCCAAAACTAAATAAGGCTGGTTATTGGCAAGATTTTATGGGTATTAAAGTTCCTGTACATACAGGAGCTGAAGCTATTGCTAGAAAATTAAATATGGCGGTCGTCTTTTTTGGTGTAGAACGTATAAAACGGGGTTATTACAAGTGTACTTATAAAACCATTACCGAAAACGCTAAAGAAACCGAAAAACACCTTATAACAGATACATTCTTAAAATTAGCAGAACAGCAAATTTATGAAGCGCCACAATACTATTTATGGACTCATAAACGTTGGAAGCACAGAGATAAAGAACAAAACGTAATCACACATAAAGAATTAGTTTAAACAGTGTTTTCAATTAGCAGTTAGCAGTTAGCAGTTAGCAGTTAGCAGT
>DAISIZ010000052.1:0-7331 GCA_036821745.1 Aurantibacter sp.
CTGAATAAGTAAACACGTGTAAATAAGAAATATTTAATTCGTTTAAAAAATTATACGTTTCTAAGAAATGCTCGTCAGTTTCTCCTGGAAAACCAACAATAACATCTACCCCAATACAAGCGTGAGGCATAACTTCTTTAATTTTAGCCACACGGTCTACATACAATTCACGCATATAACGACGCTTCATTAACTTTAAAATATCGTTATGTCCGCTTTGTAATGGCACGTGAAAATGTGGTACAAATGCACGTGATTTACTCACCACATCTATCGTTTCATTTTTTAATAAATTAGGTTCAATAGACGATATTCTTAAACGTTCTATCCCTTCTACTTTATCTAATTCTTGAACCAGTTCTAAAAAGGTATGTTCGTGTTTTTTATTACCAAATTCACCTTTACCATAATCACCTATATTAACACCAGTTAATACAATTTCTTTTATGTTTTTTGCTGAAATTTCTTTAGCATTAGCAATCACATTAGTCAATTCGTCACTACGAGAAATTCCTCTTGCCAAAGGAATCGTACAATACGTACATTTATAATCGCAACCATCTTGTACTTTTAAAAAAGCACGAGTTCTATCACCTATTGAATAACTTCCAACATAAAAATCGGCCTCATCAATATCACACGAATGCACTTCGCCCATATCATTTTTAGACAAGTCATTTAGGTAATCGGTAATCTTAAATTTTTCGGTAGCACCAAGAACTAAATCAACGCCATTAACGTCGGCTAATTCTTGCGGTTTTAGCTGTGCATAACAACCAACAGCAGTAATAAAAGCATCTTCGTTAGCTTTTTGAGCTTGCTTCACTATGGTTTTAAAACGCTTATCGGCATTTTCAGTCACACTACAAGTGTTAATCACATAAATGTCGGCTTTTTCACTAAAATCTACACGCTCAAATCCTTCATCTTTAAAAGATCTTGATATGGTAGAAGTTTCAGAAAAATTAAGCTTACATCCTAAAGTATAAAAGGCTACTTTTTTTTGTTCCATATAAATCGTATCAAAAGCTCAGCTAAGTGATTATGCTTTTATTTCTTGGTTTTCAATTTAATAAAGTGCAAATTTACGTAATACTTTTTAACCATAAATTATAATAGCAATTTATGCGTATTTAATTTTCCTTTATGACATTAATTGAGCAACGTATTAATGAGGTAAAAACCTTTTTAACGAATAAAGATTTAGTTTTAGGTTACAGAAAACTTATGGACTGTGGGATTGACACGCAAGATTTAAGTGTGTTTAATGAATTAATTGCCTTAACCGATTGGAAAGAACAACATCCTACGGAAGAAGCTACAATTATTGAAAAATGTCTTCAAGTTCTTAACACTATTGAAGCTTTCCCAGTTGCATTAAATAAGACCGACACCGCAATTATTTCGTGTAAAAACTTAAAAAAAAGTTACGGTAGAAACAAGTTTAAACTTGGACCAATTACTTTGCAAATTTCTAAAGGACAAGTTTATGGTTTAGTAGGTGAAAACGGAAATGGAAAAACAACCTTACTACGTATTCTTGCTAAAGAATTAAGCTATAATTCAGGAGACGTAAGTTATAACTTAAGCGAAACCTATAGTAATGACTACGATTTACGTGCGAAACTGGTTTACATTCCGCAACGTACCGAAAAATGGCACGGCAGTTTAAAGGACAATTTAAAATTTGTTTTATCAAGCTATGGTCTTTCAGAAAAAGAAAACGAAACACGTGTTTTAATGATGATTGCCCGAATGGGATTATGGAATTACAAACACTTAAAATGGAGCGAATTATCTTCGGGTTACAAAATGCGCTTTGAGTTAGCCAGAACCTTATTACGCCAACCAGAAGTATTGCTTTTAGATGAACCTCTAGCCAATTTAGACGTCTTAGCACAACAGGTTATTTTAGAAGATTTAAAGTCGATTTGTAACTCGTTAAGTCATCCTATTGCTTTAATATTAAGTTCGCAACAGCTTTTTGAAGTCGAAAAAGTGTCTGACAATGTTATTTTCTTAAAAAACGGCCAATATAAAGACAACCACTCCACTACCGAAAACAGCGAAACGAAGCAACTTATCATTGAATTAGATAGTGACACAGAACGTCACGTTTTAGAAAGCGCTTTTAAACCATTTCAGTTAGAAAAGTTAATTTATAATGGTGGAATCTATATGGCATACTTTAATGAAAACACGAGTTTTTCATCGGTATTAAAAGCCTTATCAGAACCGGAAATAACAGTGACTTATATTAGAAATATTTCATCATCTACAAGACGTTTCTTTGTTTAAAACAGACTATAATGAAAGCATACATACATAAAATTAACCGCTATTTAATAGAACGCTATCCAAATATTTGGAACACCAAATTGGTTTGGGTTATTACTATTAGTTTAGCTATTCACTTATTATTTTTTCTATTAGGACTTATAGGTTTAAGTAATCCAGAAAGTTTACATTCTTATCGAGCTAAAGATGTATTCTTTAATAGTGGCGTTGTCTTTTTTAACGTGATATTATCGGTTTTAATTGTGGTCGTTTGGCTTATCAATTTATTTAAAAACAATGCTTTTAAAGCCTTTTACCTTACTAAGAAATTAGATTTATTCAAGCAATTTTGCTGTTATTTTATCGCTATATTTTTCTGTTCAAGCTTCTTCTTATCGTATCAATTTGGGGTAAAAACCTATATTATATTGGTTTATCCAGACCAAGAGATGCTTTCTAAAATAAAAACAGCCAATCAAACTGCCGTTTTTCTAAGTCATAATATTAAAGATTATACGATTAACAATAAGCGTTTTCCAGATTTCTACTTTAATAATTTTTGCGAAAGTAATTCAGGATTAATAGATTACAAAACAGACCACTATTCGATCTTTGAATTTGATTATCAATTTTATAATGTAAAAGCTATAGATTACACAAAAAAATTATTAAGAGGCTCTGATGTTGAAGGCTATTTATATAGAAAAGAAAAGGATTCGTTAACCACAACGTATTTTTACAAAGATTCCGTTATTGATGCCAAACC
The DNA here is from genome assembly GCA_036821745.1 of Aurantibacter sp. Classification (GTDB taxonomy): domain Bacteria; phylum Bacteroidota; class Bacteroidia; order Flavobacteriales; family Flavobacteriaceae; genus Aurantibacter. The sequence goes on from DAISIZ010000052.1 coordinate 3,044, forward strand.
TTATATAAAAACGCTTTTACCAAGCTATTATAATTACAGTGAAACGTTTTACCTAAATTCCGATTTAGACGAATTTGAATACAACCAGTATAGTAAAAAGATGGTTTACAGAGGTAATCATCAAGATTATAGAAATTACACTCAAGAACGCTATCTAAGAAGTAAAAACAACACTAATCTTTTAGATAGAAATAATCCTCAAGAAATTAAAAATCTTTTAGCTGAATTTTTACAAATTGCAAATAGCTTTAAAATAGAACACAACCTTAATACTAATGTATGGTTTGATTTAGTGTATCATCCTTCAAATTTTGAGATCAAACACTTTATATACAACACAAAACCATCTAAATACAGATATAATTCTAACAAAGAACGTACGGCTTCAGAAACCTACAGAAAAGATCACGACACGTCGTATTATATAAATAGTGACGAGTTAAAAACGGCGTTTAACAATATTGATAGCATTAAAAATGACTCAGGAATTTTTGATGGATTTCACGTCTTTTTATGGCTTGCTTTTAGTTTAGCCTTATTGGTATTTATATTTAGAGTTACAGGTTTAAAAACCTTATTATTTAGTATTGTATCTGCTGGAGTAATCACGATGTTAGTGACTTTAATCCTATTCATAATATTCTACTTTGTTGGAGTTAGTGGTAGTGACGAAGAATACGTTGTCGCTTATTTAGGCTTAATTGTTGGCGCATTAATTTTAATCGTACCGTGGTTTTACTACAAATCGTTTAGGAAAATGATTGTCGGTATTTGCCTAAATATCAGTATTGTTGGCTTTTTACCATTCATTCTATTAATTATCGGCATCATTTCAATGCATCAAGATGATTATTATCGTGACGTTCACTTTAAAGACTTCAAGGAATACCAAACATTAATTGAATTATTTGGCGTGTATTGGAGCTATATATTTATAGTTTTAGGCTTTATATTTATTTACTTTTACAGCGCTACTATAAAAAAATGGAAAGCATTACCTGAAGGCTAATCATTGACTATGAAAACACTAAAACTCCTAACATACCTTAGTTGCTTTACGCTTTTATTTTCCTGCGGAAACAAGGCTAACTCCATTGATGATTCCACTGTTTTTAGATATAACGAACACAAAAACATTGGCTCATTAGATCCTGCTTTCGCTAAAGATTTAGCTGACATTTGGGCAACCAATCAGTTATTTAATGGCTTGGTACAAATGGACGACAGTTTAAACGTAAAACCAAGTATAGCGGAACATTGGACGATAAGTGACGATGCACTAACTTATACCTTTACACTAAGAGATGATGTGCTTTTTCACAAACACAAACAGTTTGGAAAGGATTCTACCAGAGCAGTAATTTCTAAAGATTTTGAATATAGTTTTAATCGCTTATTAGATAAAAAAATAGCATCTTCAGGTAGCTGGGTTTTAAATAAAGTGAAGCATTTTACAGCTAAAAACGACTCTACTTTTGTAATTCAATTAAAACAACCGTTTCCTGCGTTTTTAGGTTTATTAACAATGAAATATTGCAGTGTTGTTCCAAAAGAAATCACAGAGTTTTACGGAACTCAATTTAGATCAAACCCCATTGGAACGGGACCTTTTCAATTTAAACGTTGGGAAGAAAACATAAAATTAGTCTTTAGAAAAAATCATAATTATTTTGAAAAAGATCACAACGGAAAAAGCCTACCACATCTTGAAGCTGTAGCTATTACTTTCTTACCAGATAAACAAAGTGAGTTTTTACAATTCGCACAAGGAAATATAGATTTTGTATCTGGTTTAGATGCATCATATAAAGATGATATTTTAACGGCTTCAGGCGAATTACGTGATAGTTACCAAAATGACGTTAATATTATTCGTGGCCCGTATTTAAACACTGAATATTTAGCCTTTTTTATGGAAGCTAATGTGCCCGAAATACAAAGTAAATTAATTCGTCAAGCGGTAAATCAAGGTTTTGACCGTAAAAAAATGATGACTTACTTACGTAACGGCATTGGTATTCCTGCAAATGGTGGTTTTATCCCCAAAGGTTTACCTGGGTTTAGTTTAAAAAACGGATTTATTTATAACCCAGAACAAGCGAAAACTTTAGTAAATCAGTTTAAAACGGAAACAGGTATTTCTTCACCTAAAATAACAATTACTACTACTGGGAATTATTTAAGTTTCTGTGAGTTTATTCAACGAGAATTACAGAAAATAGGATTAACTGTAAGTATAGATGTTATTCCTGCATCGTCTTTAAAAAGTGCGAAGGCTAATGGAAAACTAAATTTATTTCGTGCCAGTTGGATTGCCGATTATCCTGATGCTGAAAATTATTTATCGTTGTATTACAGTAAAAACTTTGCACCAAACGGACCAAACTACACGCATTACAAAAGTGATGTATATGATAGTTTGTATGAAAATGCTTTTAACGAAACCAATACCAAAAAGCGTGAGCAACTCTACACAAAAATGGATAGTTTAATGATGCAACAAACGCCCATTGTGCCTTTATTTTATGATGAAGTGGTACGTTTTACACGTAAAAATGTTTCAGGCTTAGGCATAAACCCCGTGAATTTATTAGAATTAAAACGAGTTAATCTTGAGACTTCCCAATATCTTCAATAGAAAGCACTTTCTCTTCTTCTTTTTTAGACCAATTTTTCTCTAACAAATAATAAAAGACATATCAACTTAACAAACCTATTGGTAAAACAACTAAAGCCATCAATATATTGTTATCCCAATCAATACCCAATTCCAGTATCCCATCAATAACACCCAAAATAACACCAAACACAAGTGTACCTACATAATATGTTACCACACCTAATACAGCAAATAACCATTTATTCTGTTGGTGTGTTTCGGCTAGAGTATAAAAACGTTTACCAATAAAATAGAGTAAAATTAAACCTATCATAAAATATAAATTAAGCCTTTTCTAATTGAAAAGTTTCTTTAGTCAACCCAATAATAATTAAAAATTGTGACAGTGCATAAAATAACATCACACCAATTTTAGTATAGTTTGACTCGCCAAAATAAAATGCCCCTAAAACGACAAAAGTATCACTACAAATAGAACTCAGCACATCTACAAAAACCAAGCTAAAACTAAGAGTATTCTCTACACCTAATCGCATATAAGCAAAAAGCGCCATTACCAGACACGTAAATATGTATATCGTTCCTGGAATTATAAAATCTCCCAATTTATCATAAATTAAAAAAATAACTACAGTCATATAAACAAAACAAGACAAAAAGAAAGGCAACAATTTTAAAACATTAAAATCTTGAAATGTAGAAAATCGGTAAGCATAAAAACATTTCGCTACAAGCATTATACTAATACCTATAATATATAGCAGGGTGTAATGACTATAAACAAGTATTAAATCGGCTAATAAACATATTGTAAGTGCTATGTAAGTTACTCTATTTTTAAAGTTAGATGTAGTATATTTTTTATTCTCACAATAATAAAACAAGAGTAGCCCAATGAGTAAAGCTTTAGAGATTAACCTCGGAAAAAGAAAATCATTTATTTTCAGAAATAAATCAATAGTTAATATTGCAAAAAATAATATAGAGAATACAAAGGTACTCTTTAACATTTTTTCCATTAATAGTCGGTTTAATAGACAATTAACAAAAAATTCAAATACAAACAAGAATATTTTAGATTAAAAATCAGACAAACTCCAACTTAAAAAAAATTATTTAACACCAAAATAATCTTCCGATATAATTTCCTCATTAGCGAGACCTATAATGACTAGCAATTGTGAAAGAGCGTAAGTAATCATAATAAAGTGTTTTTCGTAAGGCAATTCTATATAAAAATCAGTTATCAAACCATAAGAATCACATAGCACAGACAATAAAACACCTACTATAACTAAAAAAAACTCACCTTATTAACTACACCTTCTCTTAAAAATCCAAATAACACAAATATTAAAGACGCAAAAAGAAATACAATTGAAGGCACAAACAAATCGCCTAAATTATCATAAATCATCAACATTAACCCCATCATGTATATAAAGTAAAGCACTAAATATGGGACAAGTTTATACATATTTATATCTGAAGAATTAGAAAACCGAATCGCATAAACCAGTTTTCCTAAAATCACAAAAACAACAGCTAATATGTAATACGTTATAACTTCATCGTGTAAAAACAGGAGATCTACTAGTATAAAAAAAGCTAATGTAAATAAGTTAATCTGTTTTTTATTTTAGGAATAGAAGCATCTATATTTACACT
>DAISIZ010000052.1:7341-14572 GCA_036821745.1 Aurantibacter sp.
CTATAATACCCTATTAATAATAAATTTAAAGAAGTTTTAGTAAAATAACGGTATGGCAACGGATTGTCGCTAATTTTAAATAAAATATCTAAAATTAACACAACACTGAAAATAATTACAAAATATGATGTACGTTTAAGTAAAAACAAGAATAATTTGAGGTAAAATTATTTTTGAAATTTACGACTTAAAAGACATAATAAATATAAGTTGTAATGATATTCGATTAAACGTTTAATTAATCCTTTCTATAACCTTTAGTCAACTGAAATACGTGTTCTAAAATAGCTTCTTCTTGTGCATCAAATTCTATATTACGCCTGGACATCACCACTTTAGCAACTTCAAAAGCCTTATTTGTTTTATAAGTTACAAAGCCATTTGCGCCACCCCAAGAATAACTTGGCACAAAATTTCTAGGAAAACCACTACCAAAAACATTAGCATTTACACCAATTACAGTTCCTGTATTAAACATGGTGTTAATTCCACTTTTACTATGATCTCCCATCACTAAACCACAAAACTGTAAACCAGTTTTTGCAAAACGACCATCTTCATAATCCCATAAACGAACTTCAACGTAATTATTTTTTAAATTAGAATTGTTAGTATCAGCTCCTAAATTACACCATTCACCAAGTACAGAGTTTCCTAAAAAGCCATCATGACCTTTATTAGAATACCCAAAAATAACCGAGTTATTCACTTCACCACCAACTTTACTATGTGGTCCAACGGTTGTTGCTCCATAAATTTTAGCACCTAACTTTAAAGTGGCATTGTTACATAAAGCCAAAGGCCCTCGCACTAAACTACCTTCCATAATTTCGGCATCTTTACCAATATAAATAGGTCCAGAACTTGCATTAAGCGCTACAAATTCTAATTTTGCACCTTCTTCAATAAAAATTTGCTCAGGATTAATCACATTTACACTATCTGGAATTGGTTCTGATACGCGACCTTTTGTTATCAGGTCGAAATCGGCTTTAATAGCTTCAGCATTTTTAGAGAAAATATCCCAAGTTCTTGTAACCGTTAATACATCTTCATTGAACTCTATAGCTTCGTAAGTTTCTAAGTTTACTTCTTCTTGAGAATCTTCAGTAAAAAAAGCAATCACTTCATCATCTCTAAAAATAGCTTGATTTGGTTTTAAGCCTTTAATTAATTCAACTAGCGACGGATTAGGTAAAAACGACGCATTTAACATGACGTTTTGCTCCAACTCTACCATTGGATATTTATCCGATAAATATCCTTCGGTAACTGTAGTAGTTGTAGTACCTAAAAAACGCTCCCATTTTTCCCGAATGGTTAAAATCCCTATTCTTATATCGGCAACTGGTCTTGTGTATGTAAACGGTAATAAATGTGTTCTGGCAGCGCCATCAAAAAGAATATAGTTCATAAGAAATACGTGTTATATTAAGAATTGAATCAAAAATACTTTAAAAAAAGAGATAAAAAAAAGCCTTACAGTAAAAACTGAAAGGCTTTAGTTATAGTAATAGAGCTAAATTTATTTTTTGAATTTAGCGTATTTGTTTTTGAACTTGTCAATACGACCAGCTGTATCAATTAACTTAGACTTACCAGTGTAAAATGGGTGAGATGTTCTAGAAATCTCCATTTTAATTAAAGGATATTCAACACCATCAACTTCTAAAGTTTCACTTGTGTTTGCAGTAGACTTTGTTAAGAAAACGTCTTCGTTAGACATATCTTTGAATGCTACTACTCTATAATTTTGTGGATGTATATCTTTTTTCATCTCTAATACTTTGTTATGTGTTCTAAATCGAAGTGCAAATTTACATCATTTTTATTATTTCGCAACTTTTATTTTAAATAATTTCTAAAAACTTTTTGTAACAAAAATGATATCTTGCATACAAATATATCAACTAAACTATAACAACACTATTATTATGGAAAAATCGACAAAATCAATCGCAGTAAATTACGGTCTTTATTTAGGTCTTGGTCTTACAGCTATCACAGCTATCTGCTATGCAGTAGATATCCTATTACTTAACAACACTATGGTTGGTGTTGGCTTATTACTATTAGTAATTATCTTACCTATAATGTCATCTATAGCAACAAAAAAAGCACAAGGTGGCTACATTTCTTTTAAAGATGCTTTTACATCTTTTTTCATTACACTAGCTATTGGTTTACTTATTAGCTCATTGGTTTATATTGTTATCTTTAATTTTATTGATCCTGAAGCTGCCGAAACATTAAAAAATGCGGTTATGGAAAAACAAATTGAGATGATGAAAGGTTTTGGTGCAGACCCTAAAATGATGTCTGGTATTGCAGAAGAGTTTGAAAAACAAGGCAATATATATTCTATTGGAAATGTTCTTAAATCATTTGTATTCCAATTGGCAGGTTACAGTCTTATTGGTTTAATTTCTTCTTTAATCATTAAGAAGAATGAAGAAACTCAAATATAATTTTATCTTTGGACTATATTTTCAAATTATTTAAATGAATATATCAGTAGTCATACCACTACTTAACGAAGAAGAATCGCTCATAGAGCTTCACGATTGGATTGCAAAAGTTATGCAGTCCAATCGTTTTTTCTATGAAATTATCTTTATTGACGATGGTAGTACCGACCAATCTTGGAAAATAATTTCTACTTTAAGTAAAAAAAACGATGCAGTAAAAGGTATTCGTTTCTTAAAAAACTTTGGAAAATCTCAAGCCTTACACGCAGGTTTTAAAAAAGCACAAGGTGATGTCGTCATTACTATGGATGCTGATTTACAAGATAATCCCGAGGAAATTTCAGACTTGTACGACTTAATCACAAAAAAGAATTTTGATTTAGTTTCTGGCTGGAAGAAAAAACGCTACGATAATAAATTAACTAAAAATTTACCGTCTAAATTATTTAATTGGGCCGCTAGAAGAACATCTGGCGTAAAATTAAACGATTTTAATTGCGGACTAAAAGCGTACAAAAACACCGTAGTAAAACATATAGATGTTAATGGTGAAATGCACCGTTATATTCCTGTTTTAGCTAAAAATGCAGGATTTACAAATATTGGCGAGAAAGTGGTACAGCACCAAGCTAGAAAGTACGGTGAAACTAAATTTGGTATGGAACGCTTTATTAATGGTTTTTTAGATCTTATTACTATTTGGTTTATTTCACGCTTTGGAAAACAACCTATGCACTTATTTGGAGCTTTAGGTGTCATTACATTTACTATTGGACTTTGTTTGTCGGTTTACCTAGGTGTAGATAAACTTTTTATTAATCCGTTAGGTCGTTTAATTACACAACGTCCCATTTTTTATATCGCTTTAATCACTATGGTTATAGGCTCACAATTCTTTATTGCTGGCTTTTTAGGCGAACTTATTTTAAAAATTAAACGCGATACCAATCGTTACCTAATTAACGAAGAAGTAAATTTTTAATCTTATCGATTTAAATTAACTACTTTTGCACTGTAATTACGAGCATTTACATTATGACATTAAATATTTCTGACCGTATTAAAAACTGGCTTACACCTGTTTTTGACGAAGCTACTAAGAATACCATAAAAGACCTTCAAGCTAATGACACTAAGACTTTAGAAGAAAGTTTTTACAAAGATTTAGAATTTGGAACTGGTGGAATGCGTGGTGTTATGGGCGTAGGTACTAACAGAATTAATAAATACACCTTAGGTAAAAACACACAAGGATTAAGTAACTACTTACACCAATCGTTTCCTAACGAAACTGTAAAGGTTGTTATTGCTTATGACTGCAGACATAACAGTAAATCTTTAGCTCAAGTGGTTGCTAATGTGTTTTCTGCAAATAATATAAAAGTCTATTTATTTGAAGACTTAAGACCAACACCAGAATTATCGTTTGCATTAAAACATTTAAACGCACATTGCGGTATTGTTTTAACAGCTTCTCACAATCCGCCAGAATACAATGGTTACAAAGTGTATTGGCAAGATGGTGGTCAATTAGTACCACCACAAGATGGCGCTATTGTTTCAGAAATTAATAGTTTAGAATATTCGGACATTAAATTTGAAGCGCAACCAGAACACATAGAGTTAATTGGTAAAACTATAGATGATGCCTTTATTGATGCATCAGTTAAAAACGCTAATTTTACTTCGGCGGAAGCCAGAAAAAATTTAAACGTTGTATTTACGTCATTACACGGAACATCTATAACAACCATTCCAGAAACCTTAAAACGTGCTGGTTATGACACAGTTCATATTGTTGAAGAACAACGCGAACCAAATGGCGATTTCCCAACAGTAAAATCGCCTAACCCAGAAGAACCAGAAGCTTTAAAAATAGCTATTGATTTAGCAAATGACAAGCAAGCAGATATTGTAATAGGTACAGATCCAGATAGTGACCGTTTAGGGGTTGCTGTTAGGGATAATAATAACAAAATGATGATTCTTAACGGAAATCAGACCATGTTATTAATGACAGATTATTTACTTAAAAATTATAAAGGCGATAAAAACGCACCATTTCTAGCGAGTACTATTGTATCGACTCCAATGATGCAAGAATTAGCCAATGCTTATAATGTAGATTATAAAATTGGTTTAACAGGTTTTAAATGGATTGCTAAAATGATTAAAGACTTTCCTGAACAACACTTTATTGGTGGTGGCGAAGAAAGTTTTGGATTTATGGTTGGAGATTTTGTTCGTGATAAAGACGCCAACACCTCTACTCTATTAGCTTGTGAAATTGCTGGCGAAGCAAAACTAAACGGAAGTACACTTTACAAAGAACTAATAAAGCTATACGTTAAACACGGCTTTTTTAAAGAACGTTTAGTCTCTTTAACTAAAAAAGGAATTGAAGGTGCAAACGAAATCAAACAAATGATGATTGATGCCCGTGAAAATCCTTTAAAAGAAGTTAACGGTTCTAAAGTGGTTTTAATTGAAGACTATTTGACTTCAGAAAGCAAAAACCTTCAAAATCATGACATAACGGCATTAGATATTCCAAAATCTAACGTTTTAATCTATTATACCGAAGATGGCAGCAAAATTGCTTTAAGACCTAGCGGTACTGAACCTAAAATAAAGTTTTACATTAGTGTTAACGACGACTTAAATAGCGTTGAAGACTTTGAAAAAGTTGAAACAGGTTTAGAGCAAAAAATTGATGCTATTTTAAAAGACTTAAGTCTATAAGCTAGCTTTACAAACATTACTTTATCACAGCATAAATGGATAAGAATCTAATTAAAATATTACCATATACAAAGCCATATAAAACGAATATTATATGGAACGTGGTTAGTAACATTCTATACGCTTTTTTTAGTACGCTTTCTTTAATTACAATGTTTCCATTATTGGAAGTATTATTTAAAGAGTCAGAAGAAATTACAACAAAACCAGTATACACTACTTTTTTTGAAGTTGGAACTTACGCCAAAGACTTATTCTTCTATCATATCTCAAGACTTAATACAGAGCAAGGTCCTGAATATTCACTTTTATTAGCTGTTGGTTTAGTAATCACCACTTTTTTACTAAAAAACTTTTTTAGTTATTTCGCTTCTTATCACATGATGCATTTAAAAAATGGGGTTTTAACCGACTTACAGAAAAAAATGTATTTAAAGATTATAAGCCTGCCTATTCCCTTTTATTCACACAACAGAAAAGGAGATATCATGGCACGTATGCTAGGAGATGTCGCTCAAGTTCAAGCCTCATTTTTTATGATTTTAGAACTTATAGTTAGAGAACCACTTACTATAATCTTTGCTATAGTTGCTATGCTTAATATAAGTTTAAAATTAACTTTATTTGTATTTGTATTTATTCCAATTTCTGGATTTATTATTTCTAGAATTGGTAAATCACTTAAAGCAAAATCTACAAGAGCACAACAAGAAAGTGGTCGAATTATTTCTATTGTAGAAGAAAGTTTAACTGGATTAAAAGTCTTAAAAAGCTACAATGCCGAAGGTGTATTTAATAAAAAATTCCACAACTCAATAAATAAAATGCTAAAGCTTGCCAATAGTATTGGTAATAAAAATAACCTAGCTTCACCTTTAAGTGAATTTATGGGTATTGCTACTATTGCAACCTTATTATGGTATGGAGGAAATTTAGTTTTAGTTGAAAAAACATTGGATGGCGAATTATTCTTAGTTTACTTATTATTAGCTTATAATATTTTAACACCAGCAAAAGCAATATCTAAAGCTTCTTATGGAGTGAAAAATGGTTTAGCTGCTGCAGAACGTGTTTTTGAAATTCTAGAACAAGAAGATGCAATTCCTAACAAACCAGACGCTATTAATAAAACAGACTTTAATTCTGAAATAGCAATTGAAAATATTACGTTTAAATACGAGCAAGAAGCTGTTCTTAAAAACTTTAGTATTACAATTCCTAAAGGAAAAACGGTGGCTTTAGTAGGACAATCTGGTAGTGGTAAAAGTACCATAGCAAACTTACTAACCCGTTTTTACGACGTTAATGAAGGAGAAATTAAAGTCGATGGCTTAAACGTTAAAGATCTAGATATTCATTCATTAAGACATTTAATGGGCTTAGTTACTCAAGACTCTATTTTATTTAACGACTCTGTAAAAGGAAACCTTTTAATAGGAAAACCAGACGCTACTGATGAGGCAATTATTTATGCATTAAAAACAGCCAATGCTTGGGAATTTGTTAAAGGGCTACCGGAAGGAATAGATACCAATCTTGGAGATTCTGGAAACAAGTTATCTGGTGGACAAAAGCAACGTATTAGTATTGCAAGAGCGGTTCTTAAAAACCCGCCAATAATGGTATTAGATGAAGCAACATCGGCTTTAGATACAGAAAGCGAACGATTAGTACAAGACGCTTTAGAAAACATGATGAAAAACAGAACATCTGTCGTTATTGCACATAGACTGTCTACCATTCAAAATGCCGATACGATTGTTGTAATGCATAAAGGTGAAATTGCCGAACAAGGTTCTCATTTAGAATTATTAGCTAAAAACGGTATCTACAAAAAACTAGTAGACATGCAGAGTTTTGAAGAACTTTAAAAAGTTTTTTTAATCACATTAAACCTTTTGCAATTCCTTAAGTCTAACTAAAAAGATTTTAAGTGATAGATGAGCAAAACCTTATTAAAGAATTAAACGATACAGCGACAAAAAGCAAGGCGTTTAACACTTTGGTGTCTCTATATAAAG
>DAISIZ010000053.1:0-8793 GCA_036821745.1 Aurantibacter sp.
TTAAACGCGATTCGGTTACTATTGATGCTATTCCTGCTGAAAAATTCACTTACAATAACACAGAACTTTACGTCACACTTCGTGATAGTGTGATTATTGGCGCGAATACCAAAGAAAAATTACAAAGTATTTATAAGCTTCAACCCAACGAATACTTAGCTAAGTATTTAAAAACAGCCGATTCAGATTCTGAAATTGCCGTAATTAGCAATCAAACGAAGCAAAACCGTAATCATCTATTTATAGATAGTCTTTTAAATACAAAAGCATTTACCAATCATTTGGTGTTTGATGCCGATGTTACTCAAGACCAAATCTTATTAAACGGAATTAGCAAAGCAACCGATTCTACTAAAAGCTTATTAAACATTTTTAGCAACACGACGCCAAACGAAAATGAGTTAGCGTTAGTAACACCAAATAATAGTGATGGTTTTTTAAGCTTCACCTTTAATGATTTTGAAGTTTTTAGTGAGAATCTAAATGCCTTCAACAAAAAACCAACAACAGAACAAAATGTTTCGTTGTTTGATAACATTACCGAAATTGGTGTTATATATAATGATGCCAATGCGATTGTACTAAATAGTATTGACACGCAAGTGACGCAAAAGACGTTACAAGAATACAGTAGCGTTTTAAATAGTTACCGTAATATTACGATTTACAAATACAATCAGCCAAAATTATTAGAAAGCCACTTCTACCCTATTATTAATCAAACTATAAAATTATATTGCCAATTAGACCAATTTTTTGTGTTTAGCAATTCCAGAGAAGCTTTAATAAATATCATAGCGAGTTATCAGAATAAAACCACCTTATTCTTTAAGGATTACTACAAGCAAAACATTAAGCATTTAAGCAGTCAGTCGTCATTATTGCAAGTCATTAATAACAAAAAATTAAATCAGCTTATAAATAAAGGAATTCGTAATAGAAGTAAATTAGATTTTAAAAACTACCACAGTACAGCAATGCAGTTTAATTACGATTACGATTTCGCACACTTCAATGCTGTTTTAAGTAAAAGTAAAGCGCTTAGAAAACCACCAGTACTTTCTGAAAAATTTAATATAAAGTTAGACCAAGATCTTTTAAACGCACCGCAATTTGTAAAAAATCATATTACTGGTAAAACTGAAATTTTAGTACAAGATGTAAAAAACACCTTGTACTTAATTTCGGCAACAGGACGAATACTTTGGAAGAAAACATTAAAGCATCCGGTATTAGGAACCATTGAACAAATTGACATTCTTAAAAACGGGAAACTTCAATACGCATTCGCAACAAAAAAAGACATACATATTATAGACCGAAACGGTAATGACGTTAAACCATTTCCTGTGAGTTTAAAAGATGATATCACGCAACCACTTTCAGTTTTTGATTATGATAATAATAAGGAATACCGTTTTTTAATCACACAAGGTAGTGAGTTGTTAATGCTTAATAGTAAAGGTAAAACGGTTACAGGTTTCAAATACAAAAAAGGAAACACTATTACATCGCAACCCAAACACTTTAGAATTGGCTCTAAAGATTATGTGGTGTTTTCAGCAGGAAAAGCATTAAAAATATTAAGTCGTACGGGAAGTATTCGTGTAAAGAACTCGGCAAATGTATTAACAAATAATTCATTCTTTTTAAACGATAAGCAATTTACAAGCTATCAAAACAATGGTAAGTTGCTTAAAATTAACCAAAGTGGTAAATCAACTAACCAAAGTATTTCAACTAAAAATGTGACTAAATTCACATCCATAGGAAATACCTTTGCTTTTATTTGGGAGAACAAATTGACCATTAAAAACCGAACTGTAGAATTAGATTTTGGCGATTACACCACGCCACAACTCTTCTACTCCAACGGAAAGATTTTTGTAAGTACCATAGACCAACAAACGCAAAAAGTTTATGTCTTTGACAGTAACGCTAATCTGTTACCAAATTTCCCAGTTTTTGGAAACGAGCACATAGACCTAAGCAATTTAAACAATTTAGAAATCATCACTAAAGGCGATAAAAACAGCCTTATATTTTATACCATTCACTAATGATAAAACGTACAAACGCATCTATATATAAATGTATAATCCACAAAGTTGGAAACAAGTTTAACAGCACAAAGAATGCTTTTTCAGAAAAGGAAATCATTTTTGACGAAGCCAGTTACGATTTAATGTTACCGTTTTTATTACGTCCGTTTGGTAATGTGGTGCAAAGCTACCGTTTTAATCACCATAGTAATTTAGAGCTTAATGAGATTAACAATTACTCAAATCTTATTTTTGGCGACGAAGACCAATTTATTGATACCTCTAAACATATTGTCACGCATTTATTCGAGCAATCAAACTCGGCACAAATTAAAACGGGTGATGTTTTAGTGTGCCATTTTAACGGTATTCAATACAACGAAATGACCGTAGATGCGATTGGTATATTTAAAATTGAAAACAAAACCAATTTCTTTCAAACCTATTTAGAAAACAACAGTTACGACGTTTTAGTACAAACAGGAATTAACTCTAAAAAAGTAGACAAAGGTTGCTTAATATTAAATACCAGCGATCGCGAAGGAAACATTATACTTAGTGTAGACAATAATAATTACGACACACAATATTGGATTAACAAGTTCTTAAACATCAAGTATGCCGACGATACAAACAGCCATACTCAAAACTACATAGAGTTATGTAAAGAGTTTAGTACCGAAGTCATAAAAAGCACCTATGGCGAACACGAACGAAATACGTTTTTAGCAAAATCGGTAGACTTTTTAAAGGAAAACGAAATTGTAAATGTAGAGCGTTTTAAAGACGAGGTCTTTGAAGAAGACAAATACAAAACCCTATTTGACGATTACAAAAAAGAGTTTGAAGGCGAAAACGATATCCTTATTCGTAATCAGTTTGATATGAGTGAAGCGGTTTTAAACAAAGAGAAAAAGAAAATTAAAACCGATATTAAGTTAGACACCAACATTCAAATTAAATTAGATATTGATGCACCAGATGCTTCAACCGAATATTTAGAACGCGGTTATGATGAAGACAAAAAAATGCATTATTATAAAGTTTTCTTTAATACAGAAGGATAGTTTTTTGGTTAGTTGAGAGTCGTTAGACGTTAGTGTGAGCAAGTAATCTGAAGTAAGTTTGATTTGTCTTTCTGCTGGATAGCAGAATCCACCACTAAACTCAACATAGAAACAACGAAGCTCTATAACAAAGATTTTACTAATTTGTCATCCTACTTAATAGCAGAATCTAAATTAAACAAACCATCCAATGACCATTTTTGAAACCAATAGATTAATCATTAAAACCTTAGAACAAAAAGATCTAAGCGATTTTAGTGAACTTCTAACTGATCCAATGATTTTAGAACTCATACCACAACAACCATTTAGTGAAGCTGAAGTTTTAGAGCGTTTTAACAACAACCAAAACGTGACTTTAGAAGATTTAAAAACCAAGAAATGTGTTTGTGGAATTTTTGAAAAAAACAACCAAGAATTAATTGGCTTAAGTCTGTTTTTATTAAATGAAGATGGTAATAAAGAATTAGGTTACCGTTTTAAAGAACGTTACTGGAAAAAAGGTTACGGCACAGAAACCACAAAAGCAATGTTAGACTATTACTTTTTAACTTTAAATGAACCCTTAGTTTCTGCCGATGCTAATGTAGCCAACGTAGGTTCTATAAAAATACTAAGTAAGTTTATGACGCCAATTAAAGAATTCTTTAACGAAAACGATAATTGTATGGATAGACGCTTTCAAATCACAAAAGGTGAATGGTTGAAATAACCACTAAATAATAAAGTTAATAATGCAACAAAAAGCTTCACTTGTATAAGTGAAGCTTTTTGTTGGTTAGATTCTGTATTTAGATATCACTTACGGTAATAGGAAAGTAATTCTAAAATAGATTAAGTTATTTGTAAAACCTACAATTTTGTGGCGAGTGGTCGCTATAATGTGGCGAATGACATTAAAAGAGAAATCCGCCTGTTTTCTACTAAGAAAAAACTAAAATATTTATCGAGGAAAAGTCACATAAAAAGAAGTACCGTTATTAAGACTACTTTGGACTGTAATATCTCCTTTATTAATTGCAACAAACTCTTTTACTAAAGACAAACCAATACCTGAGCCAATTTCGCCTTGCGTTCCTTTGGTTCTTTTGGTATTCGTTAAATCAAAAATAGAATTAAGCTTAGCTTCATCCATACCAACACCTGTATCATTTACTTCTATAGTAACCGTTTCTGGAGTTAGGGTTTCTGATAATGTAATGACACCTTTCTCTGGAGTGAATTTAATGGCATTATCTAATAAGTTTCTAATAATAACTTTAAAAGCACTTGAATCTGCCTGTATTGAAGTATCATTTGAAATCGTATTTACAATACAAATATTTTTACTTTGAGTTAAGTCTTCAAAAAACTCTGTTAAATCATAAATCGTATGATTTACAATTATAGTTTCTGGATTATAAGAAACAACGCCACGTTGTTGGTGTGCCCAGTTTAATAAGTTATACAACATATTATTTAAAGACAACGCACTTTTCTCTAAAGAAACTCCTAATTTTTCAAGCATAGAAAAATCGTTTTTCTTAACTAAATAATTCACCTTACTTTGAATACCTCTAAACTCTAATGCTGGTTTTCTTAAATCATGACCAATAATAGCAAACAACCTATCTTTTGTACTATTTAATTCTTTTAATGATTTTTCTTGAGCTCTAATTTGTGTTAAATCCGAAAACAAAAAGGTATATCCAATAACGCTTTCGCCATCTTTAAAAGCTGCTGCTTTAAGGTTTAGTATTCTATGTATATTCGTTTTATCTATTAAGTGTATTTCTTCTTCTACAGCATTATTTATGGATAAATTTTCAATTAACAATTGTAAGTTTTGCTTTTCATCAATCACATAATCACTTAAAAATGAAGTGATCTCAGTATTTTTTCTGTTGAAGAAAGCATTGGCATTCGTATTAAAATTAGTAATCTGAAAAGAGGCATTAGTTGTAATCGCTAAATCGGAAATTGACTCTAATAAATCTTTTGTGATTAACTTAATGTCACTTTTAAATAAGCGATAATTAGACACATACCAACTAATAATTAAACTGTGAATGGCATAAAGAATTCCTGTATTAGGGATATTCCATTGACTTGGTACATTAATACTAAAAAAAAAGAATAGGCATTATAATATAGGACACTAATAAAAATGACTGTTTTAAACGACTACGTTTATTTCTTATAACACCAATAATTAAGACAATAAGTACTACTAATAATCCAAGCTTAGTATGAATATTATATACAGGAAAATACCAATGACCTGTATTCATAGTGAATTGCCAATAATTATCAATTTTAGTAGGATTAAAATAAAACACATCGCCTTTTGCAATAAACCAACTATGCAATGAAAATGGAATAATTAAAAAACCAATTAAATAAACATAATTTGCGGTTTTTTCCCATTGCCAACCTTTTAAAGGTCTCACATAAAACCAAACACAAGTCCATTGTAACGCCGCTATAACATTTGCAGGAAAACCATAACCCTGCGAAGCCATAAATTGATTTGCCTCTGTAAAGTTATCTATAGAAGGCAAATAAAACTCTATTGCAATACGCACTGCACACATAAATAATAAAATGGCATTTGCTAACAATAATCTATTTACGTAATAAGTAAACAGTAAATAGGTACCACAAAAAATACTTAATGTGAATAAGGTTAAAAAGTAAGGAAAGTTATCAGGAAAAAACATTGTTGGATTTTTTAAGCTTTATACATTTCTTAAAACAATTATATCGTTAAATTTGTTTTATCAAGCTATATAATTGGTTCTTAAATTTAAGCATTTTACACCAACAACTATAGCTGAATTATACTAACACTATGAATCAAAAACTAAACATATTAATTGTTGAAGATAGTCCTTCGTTTGCAATAGAATTAGATTTATTAATTTCTAAGATTGGCTATACAGTTCAAGGTTTAATAGATAATGCCGAAGAAGCTTTAGAAGCCATAAACAAAGAAGCTCCAGATTTAATTTTATTAGATATTGAGTTAAAAGGGCAAATGACAGGAATCGATTTAAGCAAAGAGATTAGTCATTTAGATATCCCCATTATTTTCATTACAAGTTTTAAAGACGAGACACATTATAATGATGCTAAAAACTCTAAAATGGTGGCCTATTTAATGAAGCCTTTAAGTGGTTTTTCTTTAAGAGTTGGTTTAGAAACTGCTATTGTTAGTGCATTTAGTAAAAACAATAAAGAGCAAGTTGACTTTTTCGTAAAAGACTATTTATTCTTTATTAAAGAAGGTATCTACCATAAAATTAAAGCCTCAAAAATTAATTACATTAAAAGTTCAGATAATTACTGTGAAGTATTTACGACAAGTAACAATCAGTTTACAGTAAGATCGACCATTACAAACTTTATTAATGTCATATTACCAGAAAACTTATTTGTTAGAATTCATAGACAATACATTGTTAATTTGGGAAAAATAAATAGTATCGATAATAAAAACAGCACTATTAGTTTAGGTTCAAGTGAATTACCAATAAGTAGAAGTTACAAAAAAGAATTACTTTATAGAATAGACCCAATAAGTCACCGCTAAAACACCTCACGATACTGCATTACACGAAAATTGAATGTATTAAAATCTGGATTACTTTGTTTTAACTGTTTATAAAGTGCCATACTTCCAATAGCACGATTGGCTGCACCAGATGGCGCAGTTAACGAATAGGTTTTGATTATTCGTTTAGTTATAGGCATTTCAAACTCGTGAATTCTTGGGACTTCACTCCTCACCGCTTTCAACTTCAAATTATATTGTTTTAAAAGCTGTCTAAAAAAATATTCAGGCCCATTTTTAGAATTTCCGCCAGTAAAAATTAAGGTATCAATATCTGGATGTTTTTCTAAAATTTCAATTAACGGACGTAAATGTACATTTTGCAATCCTAAATCGGAAGCATCAATTTTAGAACGAAAACCGTGATCTACGATATCGCAAACACCTATATGTCTACTTTTTAAAAAGTTTTTACGTTGGTTTACAGCCTTTTCAGTGGTTTCATAAACTAAGTTTAAATCAAAAATAGCGTTTAAAACTGGCCACAATAAACCATCAATACTACCGTAACAAAAATTAACATCACCTTTTTTTAATTCGCCATCTGAAAATCGTGGTGGCGGTAAAGTCCCTACAATTAATTTTGTGGTGCCTTCAGGAATGAAAATATCGTAAGGATGGTAATGTTTAAACATATCGCTTAAGGTACAGAAAAAGTTGTACTAAAACACTCAAACTCTATTGGTATACCATTATCTAAAGTATCTCCTCCTATTAAATAATGTGTAGTACCAACAAATAAACTAAGATAAGACATCGCCTTATAAAATGAAATTGTATCGCCTTTTTTATAATGCTTAACTGTTTTAACATCATCTAAATTATAAGATGTCGTCTCATTTTCCACCAAGCTATAATACTTAAATCTTAAATTAACTTTATTCTATCTTATTGCTGAAGGATAATCTAACACATAAGGCGTGTTTAATTGTGGCTTAAATTTAGGGGCGTTAGAAACATCTTTTTTACGCTCTGCAACAATTAACCAAACAAAAAGAGCTATTGATAAAAAGCATACTAAAAAGACTAGTCACAAAACCTTAGTCGTTTTATTCATTATTTTATGCGGTAGTTAAAGTTTCAACTATTGCTTTTACTGGAAGAATAGCTTTGGTATGTTCAATACTTGGGCCAGCAACCCAAACCGTTTTATAAGTCGCTTTTTTAGCTGCGTTTTCTGTGGCTTTCATACCTATTGAAAAACGGATCATCTTCACCCATTTTTTCAACTTTTTATTTTTGTTTAAAACCGACTCTAGCCAAGATTCTTTAGTTCCGATTTTCTGAACATATGGTGTGTTAATCACGGTACAAGGCGTACCAGAAATACGTTGTGTCATTATTATATCTTTAGCACCATAATCTACACAAGCCTGTTTATATTCTTCAGTCACACCAGCTTCGGTAGAAGCAATAAAAGGACTTCCCACAGAAACACCTTCGGCGCCATAGCTTATCATTTTATCAATATCTGCCTTACAACCAACACCTCCGGCAGAAATGACAGGAATAGTTAATGCTTCACTTAATTGATTTGTTAATGCTTCAGGCGATAAATTACCGCGATGTCCACCAGCTTGATTATTTACTGCTATTGCAGCATCGGCTCCTAATTGCTCTACTTTTTTTGCAAAACGTAAATCCGTCACATCACAAAACACTTTAATTCCAACTTTATGAGCTTGATTTATAGTTTCTTCAGGACTTCCTAAAGAGGTAATGATAAAATCGCAACCTTCGTCGCACAACACTTTTAATTGTGATTTATATTTTAAGTTTGATTTATTTACAATTAAGTTAAAACCAAACGAACCACCTTCAACCTTATGCTTTTTTAATTCTTTAGCCGCAGCTCTTAACTCCTCTAACGTACGATAGTTTAATGCAGGAATACAGCCTGAAATTCCAGCTTCCATCGCTTCCTTTACCATACTTACATTAGACACCAAAAACATAGGCGCCATTATAACAGGATATTTAATATTTAAGAGTTGTGTAAGTTTAGTTTGCATAGTTTTTACTTTGAAAATCTATCAAATATACATAAAATTATTATGCACGCATAACATTGTTTTTATCAAATTCCAAAGAC
>DAISIZ010000053.1:8893-14506 GCA_036821745.1 Aurantibacter sp.
TAAATTCCAAAGACTAAATTCCAAAGACTAAATTCCAAAGACTAAATTCCAAAGACTAAATTCCAAAGATTGAAACTTTTAATTAATTACTGTATAATGACAAAAGGTAATTGATAATTGAAAAATAATAACTGATAATTGTTAACTGTGGACTAAAAACCTAATCAATAAATCTGTAATACGCACATTTTAAATACGCGCCTTCAGGAAAGCCAACAGGATGATCACTATCGTGTTGTGTTTTTAAAACCACTTTATATTTACGATTCGTTCTAGTTAAAGTATGACTATTTATATCTAAAAATGCCTGACTTACCACTCGAGAAGAGCAAGATGCTAGTACTAACAAACCATTTTTAGCGGTTAATTGCTCACCTAACTGAGCTAATTCTGCATACTTCTTTTTGGCTAAATCAATTTCGCTAGATTGCTTTGCAAAACTTGGCGGATCTATTACCACAACATCAAACGTGGTTTTATTTTTTATAAGCTGTCGTAATTCATCAAAGGCATCGCCAGCAATAGTTTTATGTGTTCCAAGATAATTATTTAGTTTACCATTTTGTACCGCAATTTCTAAAGCTTGTTTACTAATATCTAAACTCGTGACTTCTTTTGCGCCATTGTAGAGTGCGTGTACTGAAAATCCACCAGCATAAGAAAACACATCCAGAACTGTTTTGTTTTTACTCCACTCACCTACTTGTTTTCTGTTAGCTCTGTGATCTAAAAAGTAACCTGTTTTATGTCCCTTAATTACATTTGCTGAAAAATTAACGTCATGTTCAACAAACTGTACAACTTCGTTTTCAAGAGCTCCAAAAACAACTTCACCATTTTGTAAACTATGCAATTTTGAAGTTTCTAAACTTCGACTTAAGCGAACCACAACCGTTTTAACTTGACTTATGTTTTGTAAACTAGGTATGATAGTATGTAAGTAAGGTAACCAAATTTCAGAATAAATCTTAACGACTAAAACCTGAGCATAAACGTCAGCAATTAATCCAGGAAAACCATCGTTTTCTCCAAAAAGTAAGCGATAAGAATTGGTATTTGTTTGTAATAAGTCATAACGTTTGGCATATGCTTTTTCAATTTTAAGTTGAAAAAATGCAGCATTTACCTCAGCTTTCTCATTACTACTATGAATCATTTTTATACGAATAGGAGAACTCGCATCGTACAAGCCTAAGCCAATGACTTTGTTTTTGTTTTTTCCAAAAATAATAGCTAAATCACCCGACTTTGCATCGGCTTTAACTTTCACAATATTATCCGAAAAAACCCAAGGATGACCTTTTTGTACAAATTGTTCGCCTTTAGCATTAAGCTTTACAGCTAAACGACTTGGGATAATATTGGATTTTATAGAAGTAGAAAAAGACATAAAGCTTGAAATCTAAAATTAATGACAAAATGAAACAAGTACTTAGTTTATGCGCTCTAAAGTTTCTTCAACTAAATCTAATACTTTAGCAAACTGCGCTTTTCTAGTTAAATTAGAATTATCTATTTCTATAGCATCATTTGCTTTTACTAAAGGAGAATCTTTTCGGTTAGAATCCATATAGTCACGTTCTTGAACATTAGTTAAAACATCATCATAACTTACAGCATCACCACGTTCAATTAACTCGTCGTAACGTCTTTGTGCTCTAGTTTCTGCCGATGCATTCATAAACAACTTTAATTCTGCATAAGGAAAAACAACCGTTCCAATATCACGTCCATCCATAACAACCGCTTTGTCCTCGCCCATTTTTTGCTGTTGCTTTACTAACAAATACCGCACTTCTGGAATAGCAGCCACTTTACTCACAAAACTAGAGACTTCTAAAGTTCTAATTTGATGCTCAATATTTTCACCATTTAAATACACCTCAGCAAATCCTTTTTCTTGATTAAATTGAAATGAAATCGTAATTTGGTCTAATTGTGCAATAAGATCATTAACCTTAAATTCTTCCGAAGAAATAAAACCGTTTTGCATAGCGAAATAAGTCACACTACGATACATAGCTCCAGAGTCTACATAAATATATCCCAAATGATTGGCTAACTGTTTAGCAATGGTACTTTTTCCAGTAGATGAAAACCCATCTATAGCTATAGTAATTTTTTTCATGATTATTAATCTAAATCTATCTGTACACCAAAAAAGCTAACGTTTGATGCAATTGAATAACGTGCGTGAGTATAACTAAAACGAAGATTGTTAAACTTAATTCCTACACCTGCAGAAATCCCTGAAAAGTTACGCTGATCTTCTATACGTAATTCTTCACCTTTTCTAAAGTTGTAACCTAATCTAATGTTAAAACTTTTATCTGGAAAAAGCTCCATAGCAACAATGGTATGTCTTGCTAATTGACTAAAAAAACCAACTTTATCCTCTTCAATATTTCCTTGTAAATCAGTTTTTACTCTAGCAGGGTTAGATAGTCCTATTGGCCAACGTTGTAAATTCTCAAAGGTTAAGTGCCATCTAATAGGAATGCGTTCTAGAGTTTGAGATAAGCCTACATTAACTTCTAAAGGTAAATTTTCTCTAAAACCTGCGTAAGTTGTAATCTGTGTCCCTAAATTTCTAACCACTAAAGTGGCTTGAAATTCTAAATCCTCATCTATATAAAGTAATGCTAAATCTGTAGCTGCACCAAACGATGTATATTGTTCTAACTTAGACGTAATTAACTTTAAATTAGCACCTGCATAAAAATCAGAATAACCAATTTGCATCGCATAACCTATAGATAAAGCTGCTTCATTACCACTAAATTCTCCTGTGGCAGAACCGTTTTCGTCATAACCATCAAAGGTTCCGTAATTCACATAATTAATTCCTGCGTGAATGGTTTGTGTGCGTCTATCCCAAGTGTATGCATAAGCAGCAGTACCGTAAGAAATATCGCCTAAATAATTAGCATAGTTAACCGCTAACTGGTTTCCCATTTTATAATTTATGGTCGACGGATTATACAAAGCCTGAGAAACATCGTAATCTACATTAGTAAGCACCTTTCCTCCTAAAGCGGCTTGTCTTGGTGAAGCAACTAAATTAAGGAATTGATACGTCGAAGCGCCTCCAAGCTGAGCTTGAGCAAACTGACTTATAAATAGGCAAATAAAAAGTTTAAAAATATGTTTCCGCATGCAGGTGCAAAGTAAATAAATCTATCTTAGAACGAATTAAAGATAGATTTATTTTTTGTTTTATTTTAATGTTTTAAAATTTGATACGTTTTTATTAGTTACAGCAATATCAATAACCTGTTTCATATCGGATACATAGTGGAATTTTAAGCCTTTTAAATAATCAGGATTAATTTCTTCTATATCACGTCTATTGGCTTCACACAATAAAATTTCTTTAATTTTTGCACGCTTAGCAGCTAGAATTTTTTCTTTAATTCCACCAACTGGCAACACTTTACCTCTTAAGGTAATTTCACCTGTCATTGCTAAGCTCTTTTTCACTTTCTTTTGTGTGTATAAAGAAACTAAAGAGGTTAACATAGTAACACCTGCACTTGGCCCATCTTTTGGTGTAGCGCCTTCTGGCACGTGAATATGCACATTATAGTTATTAAAGACTTCTTGTTTAATACCAAACTCTTCGGCATTTGCCTTAATATATTCCATAGCTATGGTAGACGATTCTTTCATCACCTTACCTAAGTTACCCGTAATAGTTAAGCTTCCTTTACCTTTAGATAAAATAGATTCTATAAATAAAATATCGCCTCCAACTCTAGTCCATGCTAAACCGGTTACGACTCCAGCAACATCGTTATTTTCGTATTTATCGCGTTCTAATTTTGGTCCGCCTAATACCTCAATAACCGTTTCGTTAGTCACTTTAACCGTGTATTCTTCTTCCATTGCAATATTCATAGCGGCATAACGCACCATTTTTGCAATTTTCTTTTCTAAACCACGAACTCCTGACTCACGAGTATAACCTTCTACAATTTTCTCTAATTGCGGTTTCGCTATTTTTAAATCTTTGGTCGTTAATCCGTGTTCCTTTAATTGCTTTGGTAATAAGTGTTGTTTGGCGATTTCTACTTTTTCTTCAATAGTATAACCAGACACATTTATAATTTCCATTCGGTCTAATAATGCAGGTTGAATGGTATTTAAACTGTTTGAAGTGGCCACAAACATAACTTTAGATAAATCAAATCCCATTTCTAAGAAGTTATCATGAAACTCCTTGTTTTGTTCCGGATCTAAAACTTCTAATAACGCCGATGATGGATCACCTTGGTTTGAATTAGATAACTTATCTATTTCATCTAAAACAAATACAGGATTACTCGTTCCTGCTTTTTTAAGACTCTGAATAATTCGTCCTGGCATTGCACCAATGTACGTCTTACGATGTCCACGAATTTCTGCTTCGTCACGTAAACCACCTAAAGAAATACGTACGTATTCTCTACCTAAAGATTCTGCTATACTTTTTCCTAAAGAGGTTTTACCAACACCTGGAGGACCGTATAAACATAAAATTGGCGATTTCATATCGTTACGTAATTTCAATACCGCTAAGTATTCTATAATACGTTTCTTCACATCATCTAAACCATAATGGTCACGATCTAACACTTTTTTAGCGTTTTTTAAGTCAAATTTATCCTGACTAAATTCATTCCAAGGTAAGTCTAAGAATAAGTCTAGGTAATTACGTTGTATAGAATAATCGGCAACTTGCGGATTCATACGCTGTAACTTAGAGATTTCTTTATTGAAATGCTCAGCGACTTTTTCGTCCCATTTTTTAGACTTCGCACGCGCTTTCATTTCTTCTAATTCCTCCTCATTACTAACACCTCCAAGTTCTTCTTGGATGGTTTTCATTTGTTGATGTAAGAAATAATCACGTTGTTGCTTATTCATATCGGTTTGCACCTTAGACTGAATATCGTTTTTAAGTTCTAACTTTTGAACTTCAACATTCATATATCTTAAGGTTTCTAGAGCTCGTGCTTTTAAGTCGTTTATTTCTAAAAGCGCTTGTTTCTCTTCTACCGATAAATTCATATTAGAAGACACAAAGTTGATTAAAAATGAATCACTTTCTATATTCTTAATTGCAAATGAAGCCTCACTTGGAATTGTTGGACTTTGCTCGATAACTTTTAAGGCCGTTTCTTTAAACGTATCAATAATCGCTTTAAACTCTTTGTCTTTAGCAACTTCCGTTTCATTAAAAGCTTTTACTGTTGCTTTAATGTAGGGTTCTTCTTGAACGACTTGATCAATTTCAAAACGTTTTTTACCTTGAATAATTACAGTTGTATTTCCGTCAGGCATTTTAAGCACTTTTAAAATACGTGCTACAGTACCAGTTGTATTAAGGTCTGCTCCTGTTGGATTTTCTACAGCTTCATCTTTTTGAGCTACAACACCAACGACTTTAGAGCCTTTGTTAGCATCATCTATTAATTTAATAGATTTATCTCTACCAGCAGTAATTGGAATAACAACACCTGGGAACAATACCGTATTTCTTAAAGATAAGATTGGTAAGGATTCAGGTAATTCTTCTTTATTAATTTTCTCTTCATCTTCAGGTGTCATTAAAGGAATTAATTCTGAATTAGC
>DAISIZ010000054.1:0-14394 GCA_036821745.1 Aurantibacter sp.
TACAAGTAAGGGGAGGTGCAGCGAATCCGTCGCCACCGGTTGGACCCGCTTTAGGTGCTGCTGGAGTTAATATCATGGAGTTTTGTAAGCAGTTTAATGCGAGAACTCAAGATAAAGCTGGTAAAGTATTACCAGTTGTGATATCAGTTTACAAAGACAAATCATTTGACTTTGTAATTAAAACACCTCCTGCGGCAGTACAATTATTAGAAGCGGCCAAATTGAAAAGTGGATCAGGTGAACCGAACCGAAAAAAAGTAGCTAAAGTATCTTGGGATCAAGTTAAAACCATTGCAGAAGATAAAATGCCGGATTTAAACGCATTTACAATCCAGTCTGCTATGAGAATGATTGCTGGTACCGCAAGATCAATGGGAATTACTGTAACAGGTGACTTTCCAAATTAATCTACAAAAAAGTAAAGATGGCAAGATTAACAAAAAAGCAAAAAGAAGCAGCTGCTAAAATTGAGAAGGATAAAGTCTATTCTTTAAATGAAGCATCTGCATTAGTAAAAGAAATTACTAATACTAAATTTGACGCATCTGTAGACTTAGCAATACGTTTAGGAGTAGATCCACGTAAAGCTAACCAAATGGTGAGAGGTGTAGTATCTCTTCCTCATGGTACAGGTAAAGATGTTAAAGTTTTAGCATTAGTAACACCAGACAAAGAAGCTGAAGCTAAAGAAGCAGGAGCTGACTTCGTAGGGTTACAAGAATATTTAGACAAAATTAAAAGCGGTTGGACAGATGTTGATGTAATCATCACTATGCCAAGTGTTATGGGTAAATTAGGTCCTTTAGGACGTGTATTAGGTCCTCGTGGTTTAATGCCTAACCCAAAGACTGGTACTGTAACTATGGATATTGCTAAGGCAGTAACTGAAGTTAAAGCTGGTAAAATCGATTTTAAAGTTGATAAAACAGGAATCGTTCACGCATCTATCGGGAAAGCATCTTTTAGTGCTGACAAGATTAAAGATAACGCAAACGAGTTATTATCAACAATAATTAAACTTAAACCAACTGCAGCTAAAGGTGTTTATGTGAAAAGCATTTTCATGTCTAGTACTATGAGTCCTAGTATTGCTGTAGATACCAAAATAGGTTAATAGTTAAAACACTTTATCATGACAAGAGAAGAAAAATCACAAGTTATTAAAGACTTAACTGTAGACTTAGGAGAAAACACTAATTTTTATTTGGCTGATATCTCAGGTTTAAATGCAGTTAACACCTCTAACTTACGTCGTGCTTGTTTTAAAGCAAATGTACAGTTAGCAGTAGTTAAAAATACCTTATTAGAAAAGGCTATGGAGGCCTCAGATAAAGATTATGGTGATCTTCCATCTGTATTAAAAGGTAATACATCTATTATGTATTCTGAAGCTGGTAATGCACCTGCTAAGATCATTAAAGAATTTCGTAAGAAATCTGACAAGCCTTTATTAAAAGGAGCTTTTATTGAAGAAGCTATTTATTTAGGTGATGATCAATTAGAAACATTAGTTAACATTAAGTCTCGTGAAGAGCTTATTGGAGACATCATTGGATTATTACAATCTCCTGCTAAAAACGTTATATCAGCACTTAAATCAGGTGGTGGTACGATTGCAGGGATTATCAAAACGTTATCTGAAAAATAAGATAACACCAAGCGTGTACGCACTTTACAATTAAAATAAAATTACAAAAATTAAAACGGTAGAAAAATGGCAGATTTAAAAGATTTCGCAGAACAATTAGTTAACTTATCAGTAAAAGATGTTAACGAATTAGCAACTATATTAAAAGATGAGTACGGTATTGAGCCAGCAGCTGCTGCTGTTGTTGCAGGACCTGCTGCAGGTGGTGGAGACGCTGCTGAAGAAAAGTCTGAATTTGATGTAGTATTAAAAGCTGCAGGTGGTTCTAAATTAGCAGTTGTAAAACTTGTTAAAGAATTAACTGGTTTAGGTTTAAAAGAAGCTAAAGCAATAGTTGATGATGCACCAAGTAACATTAAAGAAGGTGTTGCTAAAGATGAAGCTGAAGCTTTAAAAGCTCAGTTAGAAGAAGCAGGAGCAGAGGTAGAGCTTAAGTAAGCTTAAGCCACAATCTTAACAAAGGTTTAGGTCTGGAGAGTTGTCTCTAAGACCTAAACCATTTGTCGTATATAGTCAGTAGCTATATAAATCACAATTTTTTTAATCAAAATTTCGTCCATTGATGTTAGTAACACAAGCTGAAAGATTAAATTTCTCGTCTATTATTAATAGAACAGAGTATCCAGATTTTATGGATATTCAGATAAAATCCTTCCAGGATTTTTTCCAGTTAGAAACAAAATCCGATGAAAGAGATAGTGAAGGTTTATACAACACCTTCATGGAAAACTTTCCAATTACAGACACACGTAATCAATTCGTTTTAGAATTCTTAGATTACTTTATTGATCCTCCAAGATATGCTATTGAAGAATGTATTGAAAGAGGTTTAACGTACAGCGTTCCACTTAAAGCAAGATTAAAGTTATACTGTACAGATCCTGAACATGAGGATTTCGAAACCATTGTTCAAGATGTGTATTTAGGAACTATTCCTTACATGACTAAAAGTGGTACTTTTTGTATTAATGGTGCCGAGCGTGTTGTTGTTTCTCAACTTCACCGTTCTCCAGGTGTGTTCTTCGGACAATCTTTCCATGCCAATGGAACAAAATTATACTCTGCCAGAGTAATTCCTTTTAAAGGATCTTGGATTGAATTCGCTACCGATATCAACCAAGTGATGTATGCTTACATCGACAGAAAGAAAAAATTACCAGTAACAACTTTATTCAGAGCCATAGGTTTTGAAAGAGATAAAGATATCTTAGAGATTTTTGACCTTGCAGAAGAAGTTAAAGTATCTAAGTCTGGATTAAAGAAATACATCGGACGTAAATTAGCAGCACGTGTTTTAAATACATGGCATGAAGATTTCGTAGATGAAGATACAGGTGAAGTAGTTTCTATTGAACGTAACGAAATCGTTTTAGATAGAGATACTGAACTTGATAAAGAAAATATTGAAGAGATCTTAGAAATTGGTGTAAAATCAATTTTACTTCATAAAGAAGCGTCTCAACAAGGTGATTATGCAATTATTCATAATACACTTCAAAAAGATCCTACAAACTCTGAAAAAGAAGCTGTAGAACATATCTATAGACAATTACGTAATGCTGAGCCGCCAGATGAAGAAACGGCGCGTGGTATTATCGATAAATTATTCTTTAGTGACCAACGTTACTCTTTAGGAGAAGTTGGACGTTATAGAATGAATAAAAAATTAGGTCTTGATATTGGAATGGATAAGCAAGTGCTTACCAAATTAGATATCATTACTATCATTAAATATTTAATTGAGTTAATTAACTCTAAAGCAGAGATTGATGATATTGATCACTTATCTAACCGTCGTGTACGTACAGTAGGTGAGCAGTTATCTTCTCAGTTTGGTGTTGGTTTAGCTCGTATGGCTCGTACAATTCGTGAGCGTATGAATGTTCGTGATAACGAAGTATTCACACCTATCGATTTAATTAATGCAAAGACGTTATCGTCTGTAATTAATTCATTCTTTGGTACGAACCAGTTATCTCAGTTTATGGATCAAACCAATCCATTAGCAGAGATTACACACAAGCGTCGTTTATCAGCTTTAGGACCTGGAGGTTTATCTAGAGAAAGAGCAGGATTCGAGGTTCGTGATGTTCACTATACACACTACGGACGTTTATGTCCTATTGAAACACCTGAAGGTCCAAATATTGGATTAATTTCATCTTTATCTGTTTACGCAAAAGTGAATTCTATGGGATTCATTGAAACACCTTATAGAAAAGTAACAGATGGTGTTGTAGATATTAAAAATGCACCTACTTATTTAAGTGCAGAAGAAGAAGAAGAGAAACTAATTGCGCAAGCAACAGTTAAAGTAGATGACAGTGGAAAAATCTTACATGATAAGGTAATTGCACGTATGGAAGGTGATTTTCCAGTAATAGATCCAAAAGAGATTCATTACACGGATGTTGCACCTAACCAAATCTCATCTATCTCGGCATCTTTAATTCCATTCTTAGAGCATGATGATGCCAACCGTGCCTTAATGGGATCTAACATGATGCGTCAGGCAGTACCGTTATTAAGACCAGAATCTCCAATTGTTGGAACTGGTTTAGAAAAACAAGTAGCGTCTGATTCTCGTGTATTAATTAATGCAGAAGGAACTGGTGTGATTGAGTATGTTGATGCAAATAAAATTGTAATCAAATACGAAAGAACAGAAGATGAAGCTAAGGTAAGTTTCGATACTGATACTAAAGAATATCCTTTAGTTAAGTATAGAAAAACAAACCAAGGTACCTCTATTAACTTAAAACCTTTAGTTAAAAAAGGAGATAAGGTTACTAAAGGACAAGTATTATCTGAAGGTTACGCAACTCAAAAAGGAGAATTAGCATTAGGACGTAACATGAAAGTGGCCTTTATGCCATGGAAAGGTTACAACTTTGAGGATGCCATTGTAATTTCTGAGAAAGTAGTACGTGAAGATATCTTTACATCTATTCATATTGATGAGTATTCTCTTGACGTAAGAGATACAAAATTAGGTAACGAAGAGTTAACCAACGATATTCCTAATGTTTCTGAAGAGGCTACAAGTAACCTTGATGAAAACGGAATGATTCGTATTGGTGCAGAAGTGAAACCAGGTGATATCCTTATTGGGAAAATCACACCAAAAGGTGAATCTGATCCTACACCAGAAGAAAAATTATTACGTGCCATTTTTGGTGATAAAGCTGGTGATGTTAAAGATGCATCATTAAAAGCTTCGCCTTCATTACATGGTGTAGTAATTAACAAGAAGTTATTCTCTCGTGCTGTAAAAGATAAACGTAAAAGAGCTCAAGATAAAGAAGATATCACAAAATTAGAATCTTCTTACCACGTGAAGTTATCTGAATTACAAGATCGTTTAGTTGAAAAATTATTCGCTATTGTAAACGGAAAAACATCACAAGGTATCTTTAACGATTTAGGTGAAGAAGTATTACCAAAAGGTAAAAAATTCACTTTAAAAATGTTAAATGCTGTTGACGATTATACGCACTTAACAAGCGGAACTTGGACAACAGATAGTCATACTAATGCTTTAGTTGCTGATTTAATTCACAACTACAAAATCAAAGAAAACGATTTACAAGGAGCATTAAGACGTGAGAAGTTTACAATTTCTGTAGGAGATGAATTACCAGCAGGAATTATCAAATTAGCTAAAGTTTATGTGGCTAAGAAACGTAAGCTTAAAGTAGGAGATAAAATGGCGGGACGACACGGTAACAAAGGTATTGTTGCTCGTATTGTACGTCAAGAAGATATGCCGTTCTTAGAAGACGGAACTCCAGTAGATATCGTATTAAACCCATTAGGTGTACCATCTCGTATGAACATTGGTCAGATATACGAAACCGTTTTAGGTTGGGCTGGTCAAGATTTAGGACGTAAGTATGCAACACCAATTTTTGATGGTGCTACTATAGAACAAATCAACGAGCTTACAGACGAAGCAGGTATCCCACGTTACGGACATACTTACTTATACGATGGTGGAACAGGTCAGCGTTTCGATCAACCAGCAACAGTTGGTGTGATTTACATGCTTAAACTTGGTCACATGGTAGACGATAAGATGCACGCACGTTCTATTGGACCATACTCATTAATTACTCAACAACCTTTAGGTGGTAAAGCACAATTTGGAGGTCAACGTTTTGGAGAGATGGAAGTATGGGCATTAGAAGCATATGGTGCTTCTGCAACCTTAAGAGAAATCTTAACTGTAAAGTCTGATGACGTGATTGGTAGAGCTAAAACTTACGAAGCAATCGTAAAAGGAGAGCCTATGCCAGAACCAGGTTTACCAGAATCTTTTAACGTACTTATGCACGAATTAAAAGGTTTAGGATTAGATATTAGATTAGAGGAGTAAAAAAAAATAGTAAGCAGTAAACAGTAAGCAGTTATTTGTTTCTAAAATGAATAACTGCAAACTGAAGACTGAAAACTGAATACTACAAAAGATGGCAAGAAAACAAGATAAGAACACAGTAAAGAGATTTAATAAAATCTCTATTGGTTTAGCGTCACCAGAGTCTATTTTAGCAGAGTCAAGAGGTGAGGTTTTAAAGCCAGAAACTATTAATTATCGTACACATAAACCAGAAAGAGATGGTTTATTCTGTGAGCGTATTTTTGGTCCTGTAAAAGACTACGAATGTGCTTGTGGTAAATATAAAAGAATTCGCTACAAAGGTATTGTTTGTGACCGTTGTGGTGTAGAAGTAACAGAAAAGAAAGTACGTCGTGATCGCGTAGGGCATATTAACTTAGTAGTTCCTGTAGCACACATTTGGTACTTCCGTTCGTTACCAAATAAAATAGGGTATTTGTTAGGTTTACCATCTAAGAAATTAGATATGATTATTTACTACGAACGTTACGTAGTAATTCAAGCTGGTATTGCTAAAAATTTAGAAGGAGAACCATTACAAAAAATGGATTTCTTAACTGAAGAAGAATACTTAAATATTGCAGAAACACTTCCAGTAGAAAATCAATATTTAGATGATGAAGATCCAAACAAATTCATCGCTAAAATGGGAGCTGAGTGTTTAATCGAGTTATTATCTCGTATTGATTTAAATACACTTTCATACCAATTACGTCATAAAGCTAATACAGAAACGTCTAAACAACGTAAAACTGAAGCTTTAAAGCGTTTACAGGTTGTTGAAGCATTACGTGAATCTAACTTAAACAGAGAAAATCGTCCGGAATGGATGATTATGAAAGTTGTGCCAATTATCCCTCCAGAATTAAGACCATTAGTGCCTTTAGATGGTGGACGTTTTGCAACTTCAGATTTAAATGACCTTTACCGTCGTGTAATTATCCGTAACAACCGTTTAAAACGTTTAGTTGAGATAAAAGCACCAGAAGTGATTTTACGTAATGAGAAGCGTATGTTACAAGAATCTGTAGATTCATTATTTGATAACACACGTAAATCATCTGCAGTAAAAACAGATTCTAACCGTCCGTTAAAATCATTATCAGATTCATTAAAAGGTAAGCAAGGACGTTTTCGTCAAAACTTACTTGGTAAGCGTGTAGATTATTCAGCACGTTCTGTAATTGTTGTAGGACCAGAATTAAAATTATTTGAATGTGGATTGCCAAAAGGTATGGCTGCAGAATTATACAAGCCTTTCGTGATACGTAAGTTGATAGAAAGAGGTATTGTTAAGACTGTAAAATCTGCAAAGAAAATTATAGATAAAAAAGAGCCTGTAGTTTGGGATATTTTAGAGAATGTTTTAAAAGGACATCCAGTTCTTTTAAATCGTGCTCCTACGCTTCACCGTTTAGGTATCCAAGCATTCCAACCTAAGTTAATTGAAGGAAAAGCAATTCAACTTCACCCATTAGCTTGTGCGGCCTTTAATGCCGATTTTGATGGAGATCAAATGGCAGTTCACTTACCATTAGGACCTGAAGCTATTCTTGAAGCGCAAATGTTAATGTTAGCGTCTCATAATATCTTAAACCCTGCAAATGGTGCTCCAGTAACTGTACCTTCTCAGGATATGGTACTTGGTCTTTACTATATGACCAAGCTTAGAAAAACGGATGAAAACTATACCGTTAAAGGGCAAGGTTTAACTTTTTATTCTGCCGAAGAAGTAAATATTGCTTTAAATGAAAAGCGTGTTGATTTAAATGCAGGTATTAAAGTAAGAGCTAAAGACTTTAACGAAAATGGTGAATTAGTTTACCAAATTATAGAAACAACTGTTGGACGTGTACTTTTCAACGAGAATGTACCAGCAGCAGCAGGATATATTAACCAAGTATTAACTAAGAAATCTTTAAGAGATATTATTGGTGATATTTTAAAAGTAACAAGTGTTCCTGTAACGGCTGATTTCTTAGATGCAATTAAGACGTTAGGATATAACTTTGCCTTTAAAGGTGGATTATCATTTAGTTTAGGAGATATTATTATCCCACCAGAAAAGCAGTCTATGATTGATTCTGCAAATACCAAAGTTGATGGTATTACTGGTAACTATAACATGGGACTTATTACAAATAACGAACGTTACAACCAGGTTATTGATATTTGGACGTCTACGAATGCTGAATTGACAGAATTGTCTATGAAGCGTATCCGTGAAGACCAACAAGGATTTAACTCGGTATATATGATGCTTGATTCTGGAGCTCGTGGATCTAAAGAACAGATTCGTCAGTTAACAGGTATGCGTGGATTAATGGCAAAGCCTAAAAAATCTACTGCAGGTGGAGGATCTATTATTGAAAACCCGATTCTTTCTAACTTTAAGGAAGGTTTATCAATTTTAGAATACTTTATCTCAACGCACGGTGCACGTAAAGGTCTTGCCGATACCGCACTTAAAACTGCCGATGCAGGTTACTTAACACGTCGTTTAGTAGATGTATCTCAAGATGTAATTGTAAACAGTGTAGACTGTGGTACATTAAGAGGTGTAGAAGTTGCAGCGTTAAAGAAAAATGATGAAGTTGTAGAGAAGTTAGAAGCTCGTATTGTAGGTCGTATTTCATTAAACGATATCTATGATCCTATTTCTCAAGAAGTTTTAGCAGAAGCTGGTCAATTAATTGATGAAGAAGTTGCTAAAACAATTGAAAACTCTGCATTAGAATCTGTAGAAGTACGTTCACCATTAACTTGTGAAGCTAAAAAAGGAATTTGTGAACAATGTTACGGTCGTAACCTTGCTACCAATAAAATGGTACAAAGAGGTGAAGCTGTTGGTGTTGTAGCAGCACAGTCTATTGGAGAACCTGGTACACAGTTAACACTTCGTACGTTCCACGTAGGAGGTATTGCAGGAAACATTTCAGAAGACAATAAATTAGAAGTTCGTTTTGATGGAGTTGCAGAAATTGAAGATCTTAAGACCGTTAAGTCTAAAGACAGCGATGGTAACGAGATTGACGTTGTAATTTCAAGAACATCTGAAATTAAATTAGTAGATAAGAAAACAGGTATTGTTTTAAGTAACAATAACATTCCTTACGGTTCTACAATCCTTGTGAAAGATGGTGATAAGTTATCTAAAGGAGATGTTGTTTGTACATGGGATCCATATAATGGTGTAATTGTTTCTGAATTTGCTGGAAAAGTACGTTACGAAAACCTTGAACAAGGGGTAACTTACTTAGTAGAAGTGGATGAACAAACAGGTTTCCAAGAGAAAGTAATTTCTGAATCTAGAAACAAAAAA
Organism: Aurantibacter sp.; assembly: GCA_036821745.1. Classification (GTDB taxonomy): domain Bacteria; phylum Bacteroidota; class Bacteroidia; order Flavobacteriales; family Flavobacteriaceae; genus Aurantibacter. The sequence goes on from DAISIZ010000054.1 coordinate 9,367, forward strand.
TTAATACCAACATTAATCATTGAAGATGGTAAAGGCGAAGCAATTCGTTCTTACAACTTACCAGTTGGAGCCCACATAATGATTGACGATGCTGAAAAAGTTGAAATTGGTAAGATTTTAGTTAAGATTCCTCGTAAATCTGCTAAGGCAGGTGATATTACCGGAGGTTTACCACGTGTAACTGAGTTATTCGAAGCACGTAACCCTTCTAACCCAGCTGTAGTAAGTGCTATTGATGGTGTGGTATCATTTGGTAAGATTAAGCGTGGTAATCGTGAGATTATTGTAGAGTCTAAATTAGGTGATGTTAAGAAATACTTAGTGAAGTTATCAAGTCAAATCTTAGTACAAGAAAATGACTTTATCAAAGCTGGTATGCCATTATCTGACGGTTCTATTACACCAAACGATATCTTAAATATTAAAGGACCATCTGCTGTACAACAGTACTTAGTGAACGAAGTTCAAGAAGTTTACCGTTTACAAGGGGTGAAAATTAACGATAAGCATTTCGAAGTTGTTGTAAGACAAATGATGCGTAAAGTAAAAGTAATTGATTCTGGTGATACGATTTTCTTAGAAGATCAGTTAATCCATAAGGCTGACTTTATTGAAGAAAATGATGACATTTTTGGAAAGAAAGTGGTTGAAAATGCAGGTGATTCTTCGACATTAAAAGAAGGACAAATCATTACAGCATTTCAATTACGTGATGAAAACTCAATACTTAAAAGAGAGGATAAGCAATTAGTGGAAGCACGTGATGCTAAACCAGCAACGGCTACACCAATCTTACAAGGTATTACAAGAGCATCATTACAGACTAAGTCATTTATCTCGGCAGCATCTTTCCAAGAGACAACTAAAGTATTAAATGAAGCTGCAGTAGCTGGTAAGATTGATAGCTTAGAAGGTCTTAAAGAAAATGTAATTGTTGGTCATAGAATCCCTGCAGGAACTGGTATGAGATCTTACGATAAGATTTTAGTAGGTTCTAAAGAAGAATTTGACCAAATGTTAAAAGTAAAGCAAGAAGTTAATTTCAACTAATAATTGAAATACACTTAAAGTTTTAATAAAACCTAAAAAGTCCTGTTTTTTTAAACAGGACTTTTTTATTTTAGAGCTGTTGAAATCATTTAAAAATTAACAATAGTCAATAAATAATAGTAATAGGAAATAACTAATAACAAATAGATATATGAACGATCATAACAATGATAATAAGCCTAAACAAGGACAAATAAACATAGAGTTAGACGAAGCTATAGCAGAAGGTGTATACTCTAATCTTGCCATTATAAATCACTCTGTGTCGGAGTTTGTGGTAGACTTTGTGAAGATTATGCCTGGTACGCCAAAAAGTAAAGTAAAGTCAAGAATTATATTAACACCACAACACGCTAAACGTTTATTAAAAGCCTTAAATGAAAATGTGGTGCGTTTTGAAAATCAACACGGTGAAATTAAAGAGTATGACCAGCCTAATATTCCTTTAAATTTTGGAACTGCTGGTGAGGCTTAATTTTTTCTTATAATATATTTAATACTAAAAATAGTTAAAATCAATAGCGGTATATTATTTATAGATTTTAATGATACTTAATGGGGAAAGCACCTTTTAAAGGTGCTTTTTTTATGCTTTTATTTTAAAGTTTAATAGATTTTATCTTAATAAGCTGATAATTGTTTTAAGAGGCTTAAAATAGGTTTTAGCTTATTTAAACTCCGAAACAAAATGAAATTTAATACTAGGGTATTTTTGTTGGGTCATTTGTAATGAAAAAGCAGAATCTGCTAAAAACACCAATTGGTTGTGCTTGTCTTTGGCTAAGTAGCGCTGTTTTACTTGTAAAAATTCTTTGTATTCAGCGTTTTTAGGATCAGTTGGTTCTATCCAGCAGGCTTTAAATACATTTAAATTTTCATAGGTGCACTTAGCACCATATTCATGCTCTAAACGGTATTGTATCACTTCATATTGAAGTGCACCAACGGTACCAATTACTTTTCTACCGTTAAGTTCTAATGTAAATAACTGAGCTACACCTTCATCCATTAGTTGATCAATTCCTTTAAATAATTGTTTAGATTTTAAGGGATCGGCATTATTAATATATCTAAAATGTTCAGGTGAAAAACTTGGTACTCCTTTATAATTAAGTATTTCTCCTTGTGTTAAGGTATCACCAATTTTAAAGGTTCCGGTATCTTGTAAACCTACAATATCACCAGGATATGAGATGTCTACAATCTCTTTCTTTTCAGCAAAAAAGGCATTGGGACTAGAGAATTTTACTTTTTTATTATGTCTTACGTGTAAGTAAGGTGTGTTACGTTTAAATTCACCAGAAACAATTTTTACGAATGCTAAACGATTACGGTGATTTGGGTCCATATTGGCGTGAATTTTAAAGACAAAACCAGTAAATTTATCTTCGTCTGGTTGTACTAAACGCTCTTCACTTTGTTTAGGTCTTGGTTTAGGAGCGATATCTACAAAACAATCTAACAACTCACGAACTCCAAAACTATTTAAAGCCGAACCAAAGAATACAGGTTGTAATTCGCCATTTAAGTAATCTTCGTTGTTGAATTCTGGGTAAATTCCTTCAACTAATTCTAATTCTTCACGTAAAGTTTCAGCAGAAGCATCACCTATTAAATCATTTAATTCGTTAGAAGCTAAATCAGAAATTTTTATGGTTTCTTCAATATTTTTACGACTATCACCACTAAATAAATTAATGTTTTTCTCCCAGATATTATAAATACCTTTAAAGTCATAACCCATACCAATAGGGAAACTTAAAGGCGTTACTTTTAAGCCTAATTTTTGCTCAATTTCATCTAATAATTCAAAAGCATCTTTACCTTCACGATCCATTTTATTAATAAAAACAATCATAGGTATGTTACGCATACGGCAAACTTCAACCAGTTTTTCGGTTTGCTCCTCAACACCTTTTGCGACATCAATAACCACAATAACGCTATCTACAGCTGTTAAAGTTCTAAATGTATCTTCAGCAAAATCCTTGTGTCCAGGTGTATCTAAAATATTAATTTTAATCCCATCGTATTCAAAAGCTAATACCGACGTTGCTACCGAAATTCCACGCTGACGTTCAATTTCCATAAAATCACTGGTAGCTCCTTTTTTAATCTTGTTGCTTTTTACAGCTCCAGCTTCTTTAATCGCACCACCAAAAAGTAATAATTTTTCGGTTAATGTTGTTTTTCCAGCATCTGGATGCGATATAATTCCAAAAGTTCTTCGCCTTTTAATTTCGTCGTGAAATTTCATTAAAAATAATTTTTTGCTAAGATAGTTTTATGTGAGTACATAATAAAGTTAAGAAGTGAATTATCCTTAAAAAAAACTATGAAAAGCAATTTTTACCAGTGTTTTTATTTTTTATAAAATTGATGGGTTTATGCCACAAATCAGATGGATAATCCATCAATGTTCCTCGTAGTCTTCCTTTAGTTTAGTGGGAAAACAGAGACATATGAGTAATTTTATTATAATAGATAAGAGTCCAAATAACGTTAAAACATTAACCAATTTCCTTGAACAATTCACGAAGTTTAATTCTTTAGGTGTTGTCAATATGTACGACGAAGCCTTAGAGATGTGTTTGCAATATTCACCAAATTTAATTTTTTTGAATTTAGATGATACATTAAATCAACCTTTATATTTTTTGAAAGAGTTACAACAACTTATTACGTTAGATTCTTTAGTTATTGTAATTTCTAAACATAAAGAAAAAGGCTACGAAGCAATTAAAAATGGAATGGTAGATTTGTTATTACTGCCTTTAAAGGAACTAGATATGCGCATTTCTGTTTTAAAGGCCGAAAAAGTATTAGATAATAAGCGTAACTCTACCATATGTTTGCAATCTTATAAAGACTTTAGATATTTAAATACCGATGAAATTCTTTTTTTAAAAGCAGACAATAATACCACCGATTTTTATATGAAAGATCAGTCTGTTGTTAACGCCTACAAGACATTAAAAACGTTTGAATCTAGATTACCTAAAGAGTTTATTAGAATTCATAAAAGTTATATTATAAATTCGAATCATATTTCTAGAATTAATTTTGGAAAACTGCAATGTAGTTTTAGGCAATATGATTCTGATATCCCTTTTACTAAGACGTATATAGATCAAATTAAAAATTTAAATATGCGTTTATCTAATCAATATGAAAATGCATTAAATTAATTTCACTCTAACATTTAAGACATTTACTACTACAAATTAGCATTTCACTAAAGCCTTTCTAAAAGGCTTTTTTTATGCGTATTACGGTATTAATTTAGCAAATAGAAAGCAGCTTTTTAAAATGTATTTACAACTGTTAAGTGTTGTAAAAACAATCATTGTGCACAAATTCAAGTTATCAAACATCAATGTTTTGTTGGTGTTTAACCTTAAAACATACACAATTATGAAAGCAATAAAAACAACTTTAGCAATCGCATTATTTATATTAGGTTTAGTATCTTGTACACCACAAACCTTAGATGACACGTCTGACAACTCACCACATATTGAAGCTACAGGTGGAACAGAAGTGCCAGTAGATGATGATCGTGATGAATAAACACTTTACAATTTAGTATTTGAATAAACTATTCAAATACACAAGCCATTACACAAAATTATTGTTTTGTGTAATGGCTTGTGCTTTTTTTACATGTAAGCAAAGTACATCTAAAGATAGTCAAGAGAAATTAAATATTGATAAGACCTCGAAAATAATGTTGGACGAGGCTTATAAAGCTTTAAAGTTTAAAGATTCTACTAGCTTTTTTTTACTAAATAACAAAATTAAAACGTTTGCTACTAACCATAAAGATGCTGTTAGTATGGCTGAAGTAAATTGGAATTTCGCGAGTTATTATTACAAAAAAAATATAGAAGATAGTTCTTTATATTATTACAATAAGGCGCATAAGTTATATTCTAAAACACCAAAGATTTATTATGCAACCAAAATGCTGTATAATAT
>DAISIZ010000055.1:0-13968 GCA_036821745.1 Aurantibacter sp.
ACACGTGTATTTTCTCTACGGAATTTGCCCTACGTTTAATGGGTGATGTACAAGAGTATTTCATTGAAAATAATGTACGTAACTTCTATTCGGTATCTATTTCTGGATACCACATTGCAGAAGCTGGTGCAAATCCAATTACACAATTAGCATTAACCTTGTCTAATGGTTTCACTTACGTGGAATATTATTTAAGTCGTGGAATGGATATTAACAAGTTCGGACCAAACTTATCATTCTTCTTCTCTAACGGAATTGACCCAGAATATGCGGTTATTGGGCGTGTTGCTCGTAAAATTTGGGCAAAAGCTATGAAGAATAAATATGGTGCAAATGCAAGAGCGCAAATGCTTAAATACCATATCCAAACATCTGGACGTAGTTTACACGCTCAAGAAATTGACTTTAACGATATCCGTACAACATTACAAGCACTTTACGCGATTTACGACAACTGTAACTCGTTACATACAAATGCTTACGATGAAGCGATTACAACGCCTACAGAAGAGTCTGTACGTCGTGCAATGGCTATCCAATTAATTATTAATAAAGAATTAGGTTTAGCTAAAAACGAAAACCCAATTCAAGGTTCTTTCATTATTGAAGAATTAACTGATTTAGTTGAAGAAGCGGTATTAGTAGAGTTTGATAGAATTACAGAACGTGGTGGTGTTTTAGGTGCAATGGAAACAATGTACCAACGTAGTAAAATACAAGAAGAAAGTTTATACTACGAAACATTAAAACATAACGGTGAATTCCCAATTGTTGGAGTAAATACATTCTTAAGTAGTAAAGGTTCTCCAACGGTTGTTCCTGCGGAAGTAATTAGAGCAACTGAAGAAGAGAAGCAAGCTCAAATTAAAACATTAACAAGTTTACATAGTTCTAATAATACAAACGATTTATTAAAAGAATTACAACGTAAAGCGGTTAATAACGAAAATATATTTGAAGCTTTAATGGAAGTTTGTAAAGTATGTTCTTTAGGACAAATCACGTCATCTTTATTTGAAGTTGGTGGACAATACAGGAGGAATATGTAAGCAGAGAACCACTTTTCGCTAAAAGCGAAAAGTGAGTGAATCGCTTATGCTTCGCTTGACGAAGTATCTCAGAGAACCATTTTTTCTATAGAAAAAATGTGTGAATCGCTTATTCTGAATTTATTTCAAGGTGCAAATGAGTGAATTTATAATGAAGTGTTTTTTGAATTAAATTGTATGAGTAAAAAAGATATTCTTGTTATTGGAATTTTATTTTTAATATTTTCGTCTGTAATTGCTTATTAAATTTCTAACAGAGAAGTACCAACTTATAGTTATTACAAGGAGTATTTTATTTCAAAAAGCTATGAAGGTGTAATTGTAAAAAAATACTATGATAAAGAAAATCATAATACGCCTTATTTTGATGTAAAAGGAAAAACAGTTACACCTGTTTCTTCTCGTCATTATTTATTTGAAAGTATTAATGTTGGTGATTCTATTCTAAAAAAGAAAGGTGATTCTATTGTAACAATACTTAAAGAAGGAAATAAGCGGGTTTTAACTTTTTCTCAGATTCATTATCATTATTCAAGAAAAGAAAAACTTTACGAGAAACAAATTAAAAGTTTTAAACAGAAACTTATTGAGAAAGATATTTAGATGTAATTTGTGTGAATCGCTTATCCTGAATTTATTTCGGGAACATATTTAGAATTAATAACACATAAAATTGCTTACTTTATCTCACATTTATAATTAAATGGGATTTAGGTAAGCATTTTTTTATGACTTAAAACGGATACAATGCTGATAAAAGAAGTCTTCAAGTTAAAAACAAAATGGTTTTCTAAAAAAGGTGAAAGCACACTAAATGCTAAAAGCTATAGTCGAAATCATACGATAACTATTAAGGGAAAGCCAGAACCGTTAAATGTATCTTCGGCTAAAATATTTAAAGGCGATGATGCTTTATATAACCCAGAAGATTTATTGTATAGATCATTATCTTCTTGTCATATGATGTCTTATTTCTATGTCTGTTCTCAAAATGGAGTAGAAGTATTGAGTTATGAAGACAATGCTAAAGGTTTTTTAGAAGTCGATAAAAATGGAAAAGGACAATTTGTAAAGGTGGTTTTAAATCCTGAAATTGTGGTTAGTCAGCCTGAAATGTTAGCCTTAGCAGAATCACTTCACGAAGAAGCTAACAACTTATGCTTTATAGCAAACTCGTGTAGTTTTCCAATTGAGCATCAATGTGAAGTGCGAGTTGGGTAGAGTTTAATTTGAAACTATTGTTCAATTCTATACAAGTGAAAATTAGACTTAACTATAGAATGTGATTAGTTCTCGACTTTAGCCTGTCTTGAGCGTTAGTCGAAAGGCTCGAACAGACAATAAAACTATTTGTTTCTAATTTATGTCGAGTTAATTTTATTAGCTTTTTGAGTACTTATCTAAAGAGACCTTGGTTTGGTACACTGTCCGGTTGAGCGCAGTCGAAACCTACTTCAAGAACTAAAGTTTTCATTTATAATTTATGTCGAGTTAATTTTTATTAGCATTTTGAGTACTTATCTAAAGAGACCTTGGTGTGTTACACTGTCCGGTTGAGCGCAGTCGAAACCTACTTTAAGAACTAAAGTGTTCATTTTTAGGTGATTTTTTATTAAATCCACAGCATAAAAAATGGCACTCTTATAAAATCATTAAAACAGAAATCCTTTAATTGGATACGTGTGTGATTGCCTAACCCTAAATTAAAGTGTATTTTCGCACAAATTCCAATACGTTATGTCTTTTAAAAAATTTCATCCAACAATAAAAAATGTTTTAGAATCTAAAGGAATCACGTCTTACGTGCCTTTACAGAAAAAAATTATTCCTTTTATTAAGTCTGGAACTTCAGTTTACGGAATTGGACCAAAAGACTCAGGTAAAACAACTGCCTTGATTATGGGCGTTTTACAAAAGTTGAAATGTGAAGCTTTTGAAGATGAAGATTCGCCACGTGCAATTATTGTCGTAAAAGACAAGCAAGCCACTTGGGATTTAGCCGAGCGTTTTGAAGAATTTACAAAACACACCAATTTACGTGTGTATAAAGCGTATCAGGAATTCGATTTAGAAAAACAGCGTGAAGAAGTGTATCACGGCGTAGATATTTTAATTGTAACGCCTAAGCGTTTAAATAAGTTGTATTACCAAAACAGTCTTCACTTAGGAGAATTATTATTGTTTTGTGTCTATGATGCCGATTTTTTAAGCCGAAATGAATACCACAACGATATTCTAAGAATGTCTGAAAGTGTGAGTACTAAATGTAAGTTTGTGATTATGTCGGAAACCTACAATAAGAAAATTTCTAATTACAAAGATGCCTTTATGTATAATTCGGCACACGTTGAGGTTGAAGAACCAATTAAAAGAGACGTTGAATAATTAAAGCGTTAAAGCCCAAGTTTTCTGTAGCTTATTAAATTTCTGTAATTCACTTTTTAAGACTTTAAGATAATCTTTTCCGTTACTGTTACTTTTCTCTAAACGAACGCAATTGCGGTACAATCTATTGGTTAATTTTCTAACCGATGTCACGTGTTTATGTCTGTTTTCTTGAAAAACTTCTAATTCCGCTTTTAAAATATGAGGCGCTAAAGAATTAGATTGTTGTACAATATCTCCCGAAAAGTAAATATGTTCATCTTCCTTTCCGTTATGGTCTAAAGCCATTAAATCGTCTCTTAAATACGTCGATATGTTACGCGATAACACAAAAATATCCTTTGCCTTTTGGTAAATAGGCAATTCAGGTAAGTGAGATGGAATTGTTTGTGTTGACACGTTTTGTTTTTTATCAAAATTAATGACAACTGCTAAGATTTTACTTTGGATTTTATATCTAAAATTTATTTTTACTTTAATAATTAAATATATTTGAATTAAATACTTTAAAAATGAGCCTTGATTTATTAAACTGGAAAATATTAAACTGTTTGCAAGCCAATGCAAGACAATCTAATGCCGAAATTGGCCGTCAAGTTGGAATTACATCACCCGCAGTTTCAGAGCGCATAAAGAAAATGGAAGATACTGGCGTGATAGAAAGTTACAACGCATCTGTTTCTGCTTTAGATGTTGGTTACCAATTAAAAGCCATTATAAATTTGCGTGCTTTTATGGGGAAACTAAAACCCTTTTTAGAAAAAGTGAAAACTTACGACGAGGTTGTGAATTGTTACCGTATCACTGGAAACGAAAATATTGTAATGGAAGTCGTGCTTAGAAATCAAAAGCACTTAGAAGCTTTTATCGATCAGCTTATTATTTATGGCGAAACCAAAACACAAATCGTATTATCTCACGTGGTTAAAAATAACGGGATAAAACCGTTGTAGGATAGCAGTAATTTTATTAATTGTAAAGCTTACTGTTTTAAATGCTTTGTGTAATTTAAAGAACTAAATTAAATATAATTTCAATGGGAATATTTGATAAATTATTTGGGAATAAAAAGAAGAGTGTTTCTGATTCTTCATTAAGCCAAGAGTTGCGGTTGGAGTATAATGTTATGAATAATATTTCATTAGAGAAGTCCAATAAATATGAAAATTCAGAGTTGTATAGGTTTGTTGAAACTGGAATATATCAAGATTTGAAAGATGAAGACGAATCATCATTTAGAATAACGCTTTCTTACGAATTGGAATCTGATGATAGTAATAATCAATACCCATTAGACGACGTTTTGAATAAATATTTTTTGCACGTATCTGATTTTTATGAATCTGAAAATAATCCTGACTCCAATAAATATAAGCTTGAATTAGCAGGTGATTTAGAAGATGTAAAAAACTTAAAAGAAATAATAGGAAAAAGAATATTCAACAGAGATTTTTTGAAAAATGGACAAGTTAGAGTTGATTTGATAATTGAATAGAAAATTAAAATCAGTTCGTTTTACTTGGTTTTCTTCAGTAATTGCACTCCTATTAATTATTATAAGAGTCATAAAAGTTTTAAAGAGAAATATTTAATCTAAATCACTCCACAACCAAATGCGGTACAGTTTTTAAATCCCAATCAATGACTAAGCCTTCAGTTAATTGTTGGGCTACTTTTTTACCGTATAAAAATTCACATAAATATAAAGACGCTTCAAAGCTTTTTGCGCCACCAGCAGAAGTGATGTATTTACCATCGTGAACAAAAAGCACGTCTTTCCTAACATCTAAATCAGGGAACATTTTACGCATTGCATCAATATCACTTGGGAATGTTGTAGAAACGGACTCATTTAATAAACCAGCTTTGGCTAAAACAAAAGCGCCATCGCAATGCGACATTATAAATTGTGCGTCTCGATCTATACGTTTTACAAAATCTATTAAAGCTTTATCTTCTGAGTCAGAATCTAAATGATGTTCGGCACTTGGAATCACTAAAATGTCAATTTTTGGTAATGCATCTTTGGTGTAATTAAAATCAGGTAGCAAACGCAAGCCTTCAAATGTGGTAATCGCATCATCGGTATTGGCAACGGTAAAAACATTCATTGGTTTTATACTATCTCTAAAAATGGTATGCTGAAAAATATCAAAAGGCGCCGTTAACTCGGTGTTGTAAGTGCCTTCCATAATTAAAAAAGCCACGTTATAGCGGTTAGCTTCTAATTTCGGGAATTGCTTTTTTGCTTCTTTTTTTGGTGTTTCGGTGTGCTTTGAAACCTTTTTCTGACAACTTACCGCTAATAATAAAACGGTTAAAAATGATAGTATGCTTTTCATAGCTGTAAAATAACAATTCTTTATTGTAAATTTAGACTCATCTAACTAAATCGTTTATTATGCGAAAACTATGTCTGCTATTTATAGTATTAATAGCATTTAATTCTTGTAAAAAAGACCTTAAAACTACTGAGGCAAGTCAAAAAGAAAAGGACACGTATGTTCAAGATAACTATACCAAAAAAGAGGTAACTATTGCAATGCGTGATAGCGCAAAATTGCATACTACTATTTATTCGCCAAAGGATACCAGTCAGGAATATCCAATTTTAATGATGCGAACGCCTTACAGTTGTCAGCCTTATGGAGAAGATGCGTTTAAAACCAAGATTGGTCCAAATATGCATTTGATGAAAGAAGGAAACATTATTGTGTATCAAGATGTTCGTGGTCGTTGGAATAGTGAAGGTACTTACGACAATATGCGTGCTTATATTCCTAATAAAACAGGCAAACAAACCGATGAAACTTCAGACACTTACGACACTATAGATTGGTTGGTTAAAAATGTAGATAATAATAACGGACGCGTTGGTACTTGGGGAATTTCTTATCCAGGACATTACGCGACTATTTCTACGGTAGATGCGCATCCAGCATTAAAAGCTTCTTCGCCACAAGCTTGTATTGGTGATTTCTTCTTTGATGATTTTCATCATAATGGCGCGTTTTTATTAAGCTATTTTAGAGCTATTTCTTTATTCGGAACACCAAAAGATCAGCCTACAAAAGAAGTTTGGTATAAATTTCCAGATATGAAATCTAAAGACCAATATCAGTTTTTCTTAGATGCAGGTCCTTTAAGTAATTTAGATAGCTATTTTCAATATGACAAACCAGATACGGCAGGTGTTAATAAATCAGATAAAATAGATGATTTTTTCTGGAAGGAAATTAAAGATCATCCTAATTACGATAGTATTTGGCAATCAAAAGGCATTATTCAACATTTAAAAGATGTTAAGCCAAGCGTAGCAACTATGGTTGTTGGTGGTTTTTTTGATGCTGAAGATTTATACGGTCCTTTTGAAACTTATAAAGCCATAGAAAAGCACAATCCAGATAATTATAATACAATGGTTTTTGGACCTTGGGATCACGGAAAATGGGCAAGAAATGGCGTAAAAAATTATGTTGGTAATTATTACTTTGGGGATTCAATTTCATTAAACTTTCAAAAGCATATTGAAACGAAGTTTTTTAATCATTTCTTAAAAGGTAAAGGCGATAAAAATTCAGGGTTACCAGAAGCTTATGTTTTTGACTCAGGTCAGAAAAAGTGGAGTAGTTATGATGCTTGGCCACCAAAAGGTGTCGAGAAAGTAAGTTTCTTTTTAAATGATAATCAAGAGTTGTCATCAACTAAAAAAGGCGAATCTAAAGCAATTTTTATTAGTAATTTAAAAAAGCCGGTACCATATTCGGAAGATGTAAAAACAGTATTTACACCAAGAAAATATATGACGGACGATCAACGTTTTGCGTCTCGTAGAAGCGATGTGTTAGTATACGAAACTGAAGTGATGGAAGAAGATTATACTTTGGCTGGTGATATTATGGCGCATTTAAAAGTGGCAACGACAGGAACAGATGCCGATTGGATTGTAAAAGTAATTGATGTGCATCCTAATGAAATTGATGAGCAAGAAGAAGGAATGCAAGACCATTTAAAACTGAGCAATTACCATATGATGGTAAGAAGTGAGGTAATGCGTGGACGTTTTAGAAACAGTTTTGAAAAACCAGAACCGTTTGTGCCTAATCAGAAAACGGACGTAAATATTAAATTACAAGATGTGTATCATACTATTAAAGCAGGACACAAATTGCAAATACAAGTGCAAAGTACGTGGTTTCCTTTAATCGATTTAAATCCTCAAACCTTTGTGCCTAACATTTATAAGGCTAAAGCCGAAGATTTTAAAAACCAAACACATACTATTTATAACGATTCAAACATTGAATTTTCTGTGTTAAAATAGACGGTTTAATCACTATAATTAAAAAAATCCACCTTAGCTTAAATGCGCCAAGATGGATTTTTTCTGTTTTTACCAGCGTGATAAATAATTACCGAATTCCCATTTGGGTCTTTGCATTCGGCTTCGGTCCATAACCACGATTTTAATTCTGGAGCGGATTCAAAAACAACGCCTTTACTAACTAAAGTGGTGTAGGTTGTTTCAACTTCAAAATAAATAGCTGTGGTGTTCTTTGTAGTGTTTTCCGTTTCGTGAATAGAAAACGTACTATCGCCATTAGGACATAAAAACCGTGCGTATCTTGGTTTAGCATCTACAATAAGTTGTAAACCTAAAGTTTTATAGAATTCGCAACACAATTCAACATTTAAAACCTGAATGGTAATTTGGTTTAAGTTCATATTAAATTTTATTTCTTCTTTTAATGGTTTTTAAGTAGAACAATAACAGGATACAACCCACTAAAAGTATAGCCATTGCACTCCAAGTTTTGTCAAATCCATAAGCTTCTATGGTTTGTAAACCGGCATTAAAACCAAACACACTGGCAATAGAAAAGGACATCACGTACATCGCCATATATTCTCCTTGGTTTTCACCTTTAGATAAATCCATCGCATAACTATTGGCAAACGGAAAGGCAATCATTTCGCCAATGGTCATTAAAAACATTCCTATAATTAATACGCCAGACCACGTTGAAAGATTAAGTACTAAAAAGCTTAATCCTGTTAGTAACGATCCAAAAATGATAAGACTAACCTTGTTGTATTTTTTGTTTTCTAACCAACTTATCGTTGGCATTTCTAATAAAAATATAAGCAAGCCATTTCCACCTAATAGTAAACCAATTTCTGGTTCGGTTAAGAAGTGAATATCTTTATAGTAAATTGGCATTGCCGAGAAATACTGAAAGAAAGCCACTGCAAAAACTAACATCGCGAAAAACAAAACCATAAATGGTTTGTTGCTTAATACTGGTTTTGAGTTTTCAACTTTTAATTCATCTTGAACAACCGTTTTTTTAGGGTTTAATATTTTTATTAAAAGTAGTGTCGCTAAAATACAAGTCACGCCATCTACCCAAAATAAACCTGAGTAGCCAAGGTTAGCAATTATTAATCCACCAACTGCTGGTCCAGCCGAAAATCCTAAGTTTATAGCCAAACGTATTAATGTGACGCTTCGCGTTTTGTTTTCAGGTTTACTGTAAGAACTCATAGCAACAAACATTGCTGGTCTAAACAAATCGGCAACCGACATAATTAGGAAGATTCCAATACAAAATGCATTAAAGGTTTTTAGGTATTGCATACTAATAAATAGCAATCCTGTTAAGAATAAACTGCTTACCATTACTTTGTAATAGCCAATTTTGTCGGTTAGTTTTCCTCCTAACCAAGTCCCTAAAACCGATCCTGCACCAAAGCAAGTCATAATCCAACCAACTTGTTTTAGAGAGAATTCTAAATCATCGGTTAAATAAAGTGATAGAAAAGGAACGACCATCGTTCCGGCACGGTTAATCAGTGTAATTAATGCTAACCACCAAACCTCACGAGATAATCCCGTAAAGGTGTTTTTGTAATTTATAAAGAGTTGTTTCATTGGTTTAGGAATTGTTATAAAAATAAAAAGTCCAACACTAAGGTTGGACTTTTCTAAATAGATTTATGTTATTTAAGTATCATAAAAGCACATCAAAAAAGTCCGTAATTCGTCTTGACTTACAAATTTGAACCTTATATGTGTTGTTATTATACATTTGTTATTTTTCTTATTTGATGTAAACTTAGTCATTTAAATTGATATTTTTACATCACTTTAAATTTTTACTATGAAAACGCTTTTTTTATCGATAATCGTCCTTTGTTGTATCACTGCTTGTGCGCAAGACAAACAACCACTTTTAGGAGATACCGATTATCAGAAATCACAAAATTCAAAATTTAAAGATGCTTCAGAATCGCCTTTAACTTCAAAAGACATTAAGACGTTTAAACAGTTAGACTTTTTTAAATATGATGAAGCTTATAAGGTTGAAGCTAAGATGGAATTAACGCCAAATAGTGAATATTTTGAAATGCCAACCAGTACAGATAGAAAACCATTATACCGTGTTTATGCGGTGTTGACTTTTGAATTGAAAGGCAAAACACATCAACTTAATATTTACGAGAATATAGATTTGCTAACGACTAAAGGTTACGAAGATTATTTGTTTTTACCTTTTATTGATGAAACCAATGGTGAAACCACTTATGGTGGCGGACGTTATATTGAGTCTCGAATTCCAAAAGGAAATACACTTATGGTTGATTTTAACGAAGCTTTTAATCCGTATTGTGCTTACAATTACAAGTATTCTTGTCCTGTAGTTCCTATTGAAAATACGTTAAATTTAAAAGTAGAAGCAGGTGTAAAGGCTTACAATAAGCATTAAGCTTTAGTTAAATACATTCCAAGAAATACCGCTAAGAAACCTGTAATAAAACTGGCAATGGTGTAAATTATAAAGCTGGTAAAATCTCCTGATTTTAAAAACACGTGGTTTTCGTAAGCAAAGGTTGAAAAGGTTGTAAATCCACCACAAAAACCAGTTGCTAATAATAAGGTCTGATTCTGACTTAAAGTATTTTGTTTTAAAGCTAAACCTAAAATGACACCAATTAATAGACTACCTAATATGTTGGCTAAAAAGGTTCCGTATGGAATTCCGCTTTCATAACTATTAAAGTGTTTAGAAATTAGATAGCGCAATACGCTACCAAAACCACCACCAATAAATACCAATAGAAGGTTTTTCATAACATCTATCTAAAAATAATTTTAATAGATGCAATAAGTCCAATAAACGCAATAAAGGCTAATAATACCCAAAGTGACCCTTTAAAGTGGACTTTGTGCAATTTTAAATCCTTACGGTACATAAAGCCAATGATTACAAAAAATACGATTGCGAATAAAACTCCGAAAACAATTTGACCAGTACTAAACATAAATGTTGCGTTAATGCAGTTAAAGTTATTATATTTCCAAAAATAAACAATTTAAAAATAGACTACGAACTATGAAAGATAAAATTGAAGCTGTAAAAGCATTTCATACCGCATTTAAAATTGGTCATTTAGAAGCGCCAAAAGCTGATTTAGGTGAAGCTAAAAACAAATTACGTTTTGATTTAATGAAGGAGGAAAACGAAGAGTATTTTGAAGCCTCACAAAACAACGATTTAGTTGAAGTTGCCGATGCTTTAGGTGATATGTTATATATTTTATGTGGTACAATTATAGAACACGGGATGCAACATAAAATTGAAGAAGTCTTTAATGAGATTCAACGTAGTAATATGAGTAAGTTAGGTGAAGATGGCGAACCTATTTACCGTGAAGATGGAAAAGTTCTAAAAGGGCCAAATTACTTTAAACCGAATATTGCTGGGATATTAGAAGAGTAGACACGAATTTCACTGATTATCACGGATGTATTGCGAGTTGTTACACGGAGATACGCTGAGGTTTCACGGAGACTCGCAGAGATATGTTGATGTGTTGTAATTCATAGATTCTTAGAGATTTCTTTCTGAAGCGTAATTTATGCTGAGAAATTAAAACCCGTCATTTCGAGTGATTTTTAACGATTGAAATGAGTTGAAAATTGTATCGAGAATAGGGGTTTAATTTGTATTACTAATTAATATCTTCAATCCAATTTCAACTAAAATAGATTCTAAATAAAAAATCCACTTCAAAATAAATGAAGTGGATTTTTAGTATTAATTGTAACGCTTTATAATAAGATACTTGCCTGCGCAGGTAGTTGCTTACTTAATCATCTCGTAACTACGTTTTACAAAGTCACTTAATTCTTTTCCTTTAAGTAAACCTTGACTTAAACGTGCTAAGTCTAAACTTTGTGAGATTAAACGGTTTTGTTCGTCTTTATCGCTTTTGTTTAAAATGTCGCTAACTAATTCAGAATTTGTATTTACAATTAAGTTATACATTTCTGGCATATTACCCATTCCAAACATTCCGCCTCCGCCACCAGAAGCTTGCATTTCTTTCATACGACGCATAAATTCTGGTTGCGTAATCATAAATGGTGTTGCGTTGCTATCCATAGCTTCTAACTGCACCATAAATTTCTCTTGTGGAATTGATGCTTTTAAAACGTCTTCTAAAGCTTTTGTTTGGTCTTCGTCTAATTTAGAAATAGCAGTTTCATCTTTAGCAATCAACTTATCAATATGATCTGCATCTACACGAGCAAAAGAAATGTTTTCTTTAGTGCTTTCTAATTTCTGCATTAAATGCGAAATAATTGGCGAATCTAATAATAAGACTTCGTAACCTTTGTTTTTAGCCGACTCGATATAACTGTGTTGCTCGTCTTTATTACTTGCATAAAGAATAATCGTTTTACCGTCTTTATCCGTTTGGCTGGCTTTAATCTTGTTGATTAATTCCTTGTAAGTAAAATACTTCTCGTCAACGGTTGGGTATAATGTAAACGGTTCAGCTCTTCCAAAGAATTTTTCGTCAGAAAGCATTCCGTATTCAATAACAATTTTAATATCGTTCCATTTTACTTCAAAATCTTCACGATTCGCATTGAATAATGATTTTAATTTATCGGCTACTTTTTTAGAAATGTAAGACGAAATCTTTTTTACAGCGCCATCGGCTTGTAAGTAAGAACGCGATACGTTTAATGGAATATCTGGCGAATCAATAACACCACGAAGCATTGTTAAAAATTCTGGTACAATACCTTCAACATTATCCGTTACGAATACTTGGTTTTGGTACAGTTGAATTTTATCCTTCTGCATATTCATATCATTAGACATCTTAGGGAAATATAAAATTCCAGTAAGATTAAATGGGTAATCCACATTTAAATGAATGTTGAATAACGGCTCCTCGAATTGTGTTGGGTATAATTCGCGATAAAAATTAGTGTAATCTTCACCTTCTAATTCTGTTGGTTGTTTAGTCCAAGCCGGATTAGGATTGTTTATAATATTGTCTACCGTAATTTTACGTTGCGGTTCTTTAGTTTCCTTACCGTCTTTGTCAGTAATAGTTGCAGGTTCGTGCTCAGGATCGTTAATTTCCTTAGTTCCAAACTTAATTGAAACTGGCATAAACTTGTTATACTTTACTAAAAGTTCCGAAATACGAGATTCTTCTAAAAACTCTGTAGAATCTTCAGCGATGTGTAAAATAATTTCTGTTCCTCTGGTCGTTTTGTCAGCATCTACTAAAGTAAATTCTGGTGAACCGTCGCACGTCCAATGTGCACCTTTAGTGTCATCTTTATGTGATTTTGTAATGATTTCAACCTTTTCAGCTACCATAAAAGCAGAGTAGAACCCTAAACCAAAGTGTCCAATAATTCCTGAATCTTTAGCTGAATCTTTGTATTGGTCTAAAAACTCTTCAGCACCAGAAAAAGCCACTTGGTTAATGTATTTTTCAACTTCTTCACTTGTCATACCAAGACCTTGGTCTATAATATGTAGTTTTTTACCATCTTTGTCTACTTTAATTTCAATAACAGGATTACCATATTCGGCTTTGCTTTCGCCAATAGTAGTTAAGTGTTTTAATTTTAAAGTCGCATCTGTTGCGTTACTTACTAACTCACGTAAAAAGATTTCGTGGTCGCTGTAAAGAAACTTTTTAATTAATGGGAAAATGTTTTCTACGGATACATTAATGCTTCCTTTTGCCATAATTTTCTTATTTGTTAAGCCTTATGTCGCATTGAGCGCGGTCGAAATGCTTGATAAGTACTATTTGTTATTTAATTAGATTTTAAATTTAAAACGTCTTCGAATAAATCTTAGTCTTTTTAAAAATAATTTAGACAGTATTAATCTTGACATTCGTTTTCTAAGTAGACAAACAAAATGCCAATTGAAGCATTGTGACAAAGTGGCATTTCTTCAATTGCAAATTAGTTATGCGTGCATAGTAATTATGAATTCACTAATAAATAAATAAAGTTTTAATGATTAATTTAGCTCTAGTTATAAAAGCTTATAAAACTAAGTTAATTCTTGGTTAGTCTTTTTGTAATGTTATAATTTTGGAATTTTAAAATGAGACTTTTAATTATTAAATATGAAGTCTTGAAAATAAATAGTTTTCGTTTCAATGAGATATACTTCATTAGAAAAATGAGAATTAAAAAACTTTAAAT
>DAISIZ010000056.1:0-836 GCA_036821745.1 Aurantibacter sp.
ACCAAGATCGATGAATACACCGTAAGAAGTAATATTTTTAACAATACCCTCTAATACTTGACCTTTTTCTAATTGACCAATAATTTCTTTCTTTTGCTCTTCAATATCAGCTTCAATAAGAGCTTTATGAGAAACAACAACGTTTTTAAATTCGTGATTAATTTTCACAACTTTAAATTCCATTGTTTTATTAACGTAAACGTCGTAATCTCTAATTGGCTTAACGTCAATTTGAGAACCTGGTAAGAATGCTTCAATACCAAATACATCTACAATCATACCACCTTTAGTACGACATTTAACAAAACCGTTAACGATTTCACCAGTTTCGTTAGCTTTAATAACGCGATCCCAAGCTTTGATAACTCTAGCTTTACGGTGCGATAATACTAATTGACCAGTTGCGTCTTCACGAACATCAATTAATACTTCTACTTTATCACCAACTTTTAAATCTGGGTTGTAACGGAATTCGTTTAACGAAATTACACCTTCAGATTTAGCATTGATGTCAATAATAGCATCACGATCTGTCATATGTACAACAGTTCCTTCTACTACTTCGTCATCTAAAGTATCTACGAAATTCTCAGACACTAATTTTTCAAATTCTTTTAATTGAGAATCTTCAACCTCATCAATACCTTCTTGGTAATTGTGCCAGTTAAAGTCTGCTAAGAATTTCTCAGGATTTGCTTGTGCTTCAGATACTACTACTGCAGCTTGTGCTTCAGTTGCTTCAACTTCCGCTTTGTTTGTGTTTTCAGCCATGTTGTTTGCTGATTAAAATTTGTATTCTGAGTGTTTAGGTTTTTTAAGCTATTTACACCTCAGAA
>DAISIZ010000056.1:846-5944 GCA_036821745.1 Aurantibacter sp.
TAAATACGTTGTCCCTTTCAATAAACCAATTACCGCTAAAAGGAGTGCAAAAATAAGATTTATTTTTAGATAAAACAACCCAAAACTCACTTTATAAAACACTCATTATTAGAATTTTAAAAAAAGTTTTAAAATCATTTAAATTTTGGAATGCAATTTGCTACATTTAGAGTGTATAACTAATTAAACACACACAAATGTCAGTAAAAGCAAAATACCAAAGCGTATTAGATTTAGGAGAAAAATTAAACATCCAAAACGGTGAAGTAAACGAAGAAAACGGCGTTCTTAAAATTAAAGGAACTGCTAATACACAGTACGAAAAAAACTTATTATGGGATGCTATTAAAGAAGCTGGTGGCGAAAATGCTGCAGATGTAATGGCTAACATCAGCGTAGCAGACGAATCAGTTTATGCACGTCATACCGTTGCAAAAGGAGAAACTTTAGGAAAAATTGCTAAGCACTACTATGGTGACGCAATGAAATATAAAGATATTTTTGCTGCTAATGGTGGTGTATTATCTAACCCAGATGTTATTCATCCAGACCAAGAATTAGTAATTCCTAATTTATAATTTTTTTTAGAGGTTTGTCTTTATAGATTAGACCATAGAAATTAAGTTTAGTATTTATAAATCCCATTTGAAAAATTTCAAATGGGATTTATTTATTGTTTTCATCACCATATAACTAACTAATGAAATCAGTAATGTATCAAAAAAACACCATCAAATTAATGACAGTGTTTTAATTCTTCTTTTTCAATTATATTTTTAAGCTGCTGGGCTTCCAGTTTTCTTTACAGCTAAAGCGTAAATTACTAGACCAAACCCAATTTTATTAATTGCATCGGCAATATTATAAGCTACATCAATTCCGCCTTGAGGGAATATAGCATTATACCAACCTTCAGTACCCATCATATAACCTAAAGGATAGATTGCCCAACCTACTAATACAAACCAACATAATATTTTATGTGCTTGTAACACATCTCCTCCTGCTGCAACTGCTAATTTCTTGGCACTACCTAACCAAATTTCGTACACAATGTAGAAATATGCTGCTCCTGAAAGTGCTCCCCAAACAGCTGGTCCGCTTCCTGTATCAAATACTGCTTCTCCGAAGTATCCTGTAACTAACATAATTACTGAAAATAAAATCATTTTCCACATTAGCGACTGCTTAGCGCCTGCTACTTTTAAAATTAAGTAGAACTCAACACACATCAATGGCACAGTTAAAACCCAATCCACATATCTAAAGAATGTTGGAGACTCCATATGTGTTGCCCAATAATCTCTCATATAGAAATAATGTACTGCCGCAATAAAAGTAATTAATCCTGATACCAATACTGAAGTTCGCCATTTTTTGTCAAATTGATTAAGCGATAAAAAGAAGAATGCTGAGGCAGCCATCATTGCCATACAACCTACAAAAAATGTAAAGCCTACATAATCTGTTGGATCTAGTTTTGCAACTGCACTTGTTAAAAATAATAGAGTTTTCATAGAAAATTGTTTAGTTAATATTAATTTTGTTTAAACAAATTTACAAATGTATAAACAAAATGTTTTTATATTTAACAAATAATTTACATTTTAATTAAGAATCATTTAATAATATTACAAAATGAATAAGAATATACTAATACTACTAAGTTTTGTTGGCTTATGGACAAGTTCCATAGTTTCAGAAAATTATGAAAATATATTAGGCCTTTTTTTAATTATTTCCTTCGGAATTTTACATGGTTCAAATGATATTCTACTTCTAAAAGAAAATGTTAAAACAGATTTCACAAAAGCTTCTCAATCAAAAATTATATTCATTTATGTCCTATGCATACTTGTTATCATTTGTAGTTTTTATTTAATTCCTAAAATAACATTATTAGTTTTTATATTAATAAGTGCTTACCATTTTGGAGAGCAACATTTGTATGAAAAATTAAATGGTACACCTTCAATTTTAAAACACAGTCTACATTTAAGTTATGGCTGTACTGTTTTAATTGGTTTACTGCTTTTAAATATAAAACAGGTACATAAAATTATCTTTTCAATAAGTGCTTTTAATTTGCAATCACAACATTTAATCATACTGTTAATAATATCTGCCAGCTTATTAATATCTGCTTTAGCTTATTGCACATATAAGAAATGGGTTCCAATTCCAGATTTAATTTATGAAATCTTAATAGCTACCGTTTTATTTATAATATTCAATGTGTCCACATTAATTTGGGGATTTGCTATATATTTTATTTTTTGGCATAGTTTACCGTCTTTAAACGACCAAATTAAATATGTTTATGGCAATACAAATTCTGAGAACGTTAAAAATTATGTTTTAAAAGCGTTACCATATTGGGCTGTATCTATTGCAGGTTTAATTGTATTTTATTTTATTCTTAAAGATGATAAATTATTATATGCCATTCTGTTCTCTTTTATAGCAGCAATAACCTTTCCACACGCCTTTGTGATATACAAAACCTTTAAACACGAAAAAACGCTACCAAATTAATGATAGCGTTTTTAGACTTATATTGAAATGAGTTAGAATTTAACTCATTTTTGTAAGATTCTTAGCCTAAGCAAGAATTATTTCACTTACACCAGCCATAACCTTTCCTCGCACTTTTGTGATATATAAAACCTTTAAACATAAAAAAACGCTACCAAATTCATGATAGCGTTTTTAGACTTATTTTGAACTGAGTTAAAATGAAACTCAATTTCGTAAGATTCTTAGCTTAAGCAAGAATTATTTCACTTACACCTACAATAACCTTTCCTCGCACTTTTGTGATCTATAAAACCTTTAAACACAAAAAAAACGCTACCAAATTAATGATAGCGTTTTTTAGACTTATCTTGAAACGAGTTAGAATTTAACTCAGTTTTATAAGGTTCTTGCCTTCGCAGGAATTATTTTACCTCTTCGAAATCTACATCCTCAACATCGTCAGTTTGAGGCTCAGTTCCAGCGTTTACATCTGGTCCTGGAGCACCACCTTGAGCATCTGCTTGGGCTTTGTACATTTCTTCACTTGCAACTTTCCAAGCTTCGTTTATTTTTTCTAAAGCTGGTGTAATTACAGCAACATCTTTAGTTTCGTAAGCGGCTTTTAATTCAGTTAAAGCTTGTTCAATTGGTGCTTTTTTATCATCAGATAATTTCTCGCCAAACTCTTTTAATTGATTTTCAGTTTGGAAAATCATAGAATCAGCTTCATTTAACGTTTTAGCGTTTTCAGCGGCTTTAGCATCTGCTTCAGCATTCGCTTCAGCATCAGCTTTCATTTTTTGGATTTCCTCTTCAGTTAATCCAGAAGATGCTTCAATACGAATATCTTGTGTTTTATTCGTTGCTTTATCCGTTGCCGATACTTTAATGATACCATTGGCATCAATATCAAAAGTAACTTCAATTTGTGGAACACCTCTTTGTGCTGGTGGTAATCCATCTAAATGGAAACGACCAATAGTTTTGTTATCTCCAGCCATAGCACGTTCACCTTGTAATACGTGAATTTCTACCGATGGTTGGTTATCTGCTGCTGTAGAGAATACTTGCGATTTCTTTGTAGGAATCGTTGTGTTAGATTCAATAAGCTTAGTCATTACATTACCCATAGTTTCAATACCTAAAGATAAAGGTGTAACATCTAATAATAATACATCTTTTACATCACCTGTTAAAACACCACCTTGAATTCCTGCTCCTAAAGACACAACCTCATCTGGGTTAACTCCTTTACTTGGCGCTTTTCCGAAGAAAGACTCCACAGCTTTTTGTACTGCAGGAATACGTGTAGATCCACCTACTAAAATTACTTCGTCAATATCAGAAATTGATAAACCTGCTGCTTTTAAAGCAGTTTGACAAGGCTCAATCGTACGTTTTACTAAATCGTCAATTAACTGCTCAAATTTAGAACGTGTTAAAGAACGTACTAAGTGTTTTGGTCCACTTGCAGTAGCTGTAATATATGGTAAGTTAATTTCAGTTGCTTCAGAAGCCGATAATTCAATCTTAGCTTTCTCTGCAGCTTCCTTTAAACGTTGCAAAGACATAGGATCTTTACGTAAGTCCATATTCTCTTCAGCTTTAAACTCTTCAGCTAACCAGTTAATAATTTTATCATCAACATCATCTCCACCTAAGTGTGTATCTCCATCTGTACTTAATACTTCAAAAACACCATCTCCTAACTCTAAGATAGACACATCATGCGTTCCACCACCAAAGTCAAAAACAACTATTTTCTGGTCAGTCCCTTTTTTGTCCATACCATAAGCTAATGCTGCTGCAGTAGGCTCGTTAATAATACGACGTACTTTTAAACCAGCAATTTCACCAGCTTCTTTAGTCGCTTGACGTTGTGCATCGTTAAAGTATGCAGGCACTGTAATTACAGCTTCACTAACATCTTGACCTAAGTAATCTTCAGCAGTTTTCTTCATTTTCTGAAGAATCATAGCACTTAATTCCTGAGGTGTATATAAACGACCATCAATATCTACTCTTGGTGTATCGTTATCTCCTTTTACTACCGAGTATGGTACACGTTCTGCTTCTGCTTTAGACTCAGAATATTTGTTACCCATAAAACGTTTAACCGAATAAACTGTTTTTGTAGGGTTAGTTACAGCCTGACGTTTTGCAGGATCTCCAACTTTAATTTCACCGCCTTCAACAAAAGCGATAACTGAAGGTGTTGTACGCTTACCTTCTGCATTTGGGATTACAACTGGCTCGTTACCTTCCATTACAGAAACGCAAGAGTTTGTTGTCCCTAAATCGATTCCAATAATCTTACTCATAATATATGTGTTTAATTTTATTAATAATTTACGAAGTGTTTAAGTCAATCTTTGTGCCACAAAAAAAATATGACAGCATGACAGATTTAAGTCATAAAACAAGACAAATAGCAATCATAATTTGGGCGCATCCTGATCCTGAACTAAATTCAGGATGAAGGTCGGGCTTTACGCTAAAGTTTTGGCTCGATGCAAGCCTCGCCAAAAGCTACCGCTACAATCCCTTGCGCAAAACCGCAACTAAAATTAAACATCAAAAA
>DAISIZ010000056.1:5954-8308 GCA_036821745.1 Aurantibacter sp.
ATGATTTATCTTCGAAAAAACAACGATATCTCATCTTTTAAAAACATTATTATAAAGTAAAAGAACTGTCCTTATAAATTATTTAGAATCAATTCGTGGAAATTAGTGAAATTCGTGTCTAAAATATATATTTGTCGGGCTAAACTATTTAGATTATGGAATGTATTTCGGTGTTTGATATGCTTAAAATTGGGGTTGGACCTTCAAGTTCACATACCTTAGGACCTTGGCGTGCTGCCGAACGTTGGTTACAAGAACTTAAAAACCAAGATATCTTTAGTCAATTAGACACAGTTACTGTGAATTTGTTTGGCTCGTTATCCTTAACTGGTAAAGGTCACGCGACTGGCATCGCTTCTGTACTTGGTTTATGTGGCGAAAATCCAGAAACCATTCCTACTGAAAACATCAATACTTTAATTGAGGATATTAAAAACAACAATCTATTACAATTAGGTGGCTTAAAAACTATTCCTTTTAATATTGAAAAAGACATTATCTTCAATAAAACCTTTTTAGACTTTCATTCAAACGGAATGACCTTTACAGCTTTTAAAGATGGCGTCGAAATTAATCAATCTACCTTCTACTCTATTGGTGGTGGTTTTGTGGTTAAAGAGGAACAAAATACCAATCCTAAAAACGAAGCCTTAAAAAAAGAATTCCCTTTTGCAGTAGATAAAGCTTCTGAACTTTTAAGTTTCTGTAAATCTGAAAACAAAACCATTTCCGAAATTGTACTACTTAATGAGCTATCAATTAGAGATCACGAATCTGTAGACTTTGAGCTTAAACGCATTTGGAATACCATGCTTGAATGCATGTACATTGGTTGTCATACCGAAGGTAATTTACCTGGCGGACTTAATGTACGTCGTCGTGCTTTTGATATTCATAAAAAGCTTATTGGAGAAACCAAATACAATAATCAAAACGAATGGTTACAAGGGATAAGAAAAACCGAAGTTAAATTTAGACAAATCCTTAAATGGGTAAGCTGTTTTGCTTTAAGTGTAAATGAAGTCAATGCATCTTTAGGACGAGTAGTTACTGCACCAACTAACGGAAGTGCTGGTGTTATTCCTGCGGTTTTAATGTATTACTTAGTGATAGAAAACCATAATGCCGATTTTAAACACATTAAACAATTTTTAATGGTTGCTGGAGAAATTGGTGCCATATTTAAAAAAGGAGCAA
Source organism: Aurantibacter sp. (assembly GCA_036821745.1). Classification (GTDB taxonomy): domain Bacteria; phylum Bacteroidota; class Bacteroidia; order Flavobacteriales; family Flavobacteriaceae; genus Aurantibacter. The sequence continues at coordinate 7,152 of DAISIZ010000056.1, forward strand.
CTATTAGTGCTGCAATGGGCGGATGCCAAGCCGAAATTGGTGTGTCATCGGCAATGGCTGCTGGTGCTTTATGTGAATTATTAGGTGGCTCACCAGAACAAGTCATGATTGCTGCCGAAATTGCTATGGAACATCACCTTGGTTTGACTTGTGACCCTATTGGTGGTTTGGTGCAAATTCCTTGTATAGAGCGTAATTCTATGGGTGCTATAAAAGCGATTAATGCGGCTGAGTTAGCCTTAGAAACTATTCCTGAAAACGTAAAAGTACCTTTAGACAAAGTGGTTTCTACCATGTGGGAAACGGCTAAAGATATGAACAACAAATACAAAGAAACCAGCGAAGGTGGATTGGCTGTTGGTGTTAATATGGCGGACTGTTAATTTTTGGGTTTAGAAGTTTAGTTGGTTATGAGGTTAGATATTCTAAAATATTTCAATATGATTTTACAACAATAATATGGAACAAATATTACTAACAGGTTTACCAATAATATTCATTTCAGGTTTGTTATTTATATTAAATTCAAACCCTGCTTCAATTATAGAAAAATCTAGTTACTCTGATGTTTTAGATAATTCTCCTTTTTATGGAATTAAACATATCAGAAAAGTGATTAATTTAAGTTCTAATCCTTCTACAGTAAAAAGATTAAAACAAAAAATACAACTAAGAAAAATTGGTTATGGATTATTAATATCTGTGCCTGTTTTAATAATCTTAAAAAGTGCATTAAACCAATAATGAGAATAGGTATTTATAACATATTCTCATCGTTTTGGCTTCTCTTTATATTATAATCTGGAGGAGTTTTAACTTACATAACATGCGCTAAAAATCTTTTTAATAGTGATTTATTAATCATTGGTAAGTTTTTTATCGGGCTATTTATTTTAATTTGGTCAGGAATTCTTTTCTACTTTCTTTATAAATTTAGAATCGTAATTATTACTAAAACTAAAATCATAGCAATCCATCCGTTTAAGTTTCAAAAACAAAAAGTTGAACTGAATAAAATTAAATTCATAAAAATGGAAAACTTTACAGCTTTCCGAGAAACAGTTTATAGGAGAATTAAATTTACAGACATAAACGCAACTTTAGAAATTAACGATTTAGAATTCGAAAACTTCAATAGTTTATTATCTGATTTAAAT
>DAISIZ010000056.1:8318-13711 GCA_036821745.1 Aurantibacter sp.
TTAAATATTAATCATAATAGAAAAAAAGAAATTGATAGAAAACAGGCAAAATCAAATCTTTCAAATATCAATTTAAACATTTTAATGCTTTCTTTATTATTACTAATTTTAATATTTAACTCCGTTTATAATAATGGATATCATATTGTAATTTTAATATTTACAGGGTCAATAATTACTCTTTTAATAGCTTCAACTAATAGAAAAATAAGATATAAAAGACTTACTAAATCATAGGTGAAACTGCATACTGATGACTTAAAGACTGCAAACTTACCTGCGTCTCGTATCAATTAAATACAAAATTTCCCAGGCATCATTCTCTTTAATTAACTGAAAAGAATTCACACCTTTGTGAGATAGTTTTTCATTCACATAAAATTCATAAGGTGTCCAAACGTTTGCCATTACACCATCTACTTTAACATCGTAAGACAAAATACGTTCTTCAAATGTCATTGTTTTGGGAATACCTCCAATTGAAGCTATAAACTTATCAAAAGGCGTTTCGCTTAAAATAGTTTTTCCGTCTTGGTTCACAGAAACACTTTGTAATATCACATTTTTTCTTGCAAAAGATTTTAAAGCTATAATGTCTTGCTTATGGAAAGCTTCGAAAAAATCTACAATGGTTTGTTTCGCTTCTTCTTCGCTATTTTGAGCATAAGATGTTAAACCTACACTTAACAGTAATAAAACTAATAAATTCTTCATATTTTTATACTTGATTAAAGGTTTAAAAATACAATTTTGCACACAAGCTGTATGCTAATTAACATAGTTTAAACAAAATCTAAGTTGAAAAGCCTTTAAATTAATCAATCGTAAAAGACACAAAACCAATAAAAAAGCTATTATTCATAATTGTAGGATTACTACTATTCAATTGTAAATCGGAAGAAAAGAAAACCATTACTGAAGAAATTAATCCTTACGATTTACTTACCAATCGAATAGACCAATACGCCAAAGAAACTATCGATAAAGGAAATATTACCTCTTTATCCGTTGCAACTTATAAAAATGGTAAAGTGTTTCATAATTACTACGGGAAGAATACAAACACTATTGCTAACGACAGTTCTTTATTTGAAATAGCTTCAATTACTAAAGTGTTCGTGGGTACTTTAACAGCTAAAGCGGTTCAGGAGAAAAAAATCGATTTAAATCAGGATATAAGAGATTTCCTTAAAGGCGGATATCCAAACTTAGAATATCAAGGCACGCCAATTACTATTCAAAATTTACTAACGCGTACTTTAGGTTTTAAAACCAAAACACCTAAAAATTTAGCACGTATTCAAGAACAAATATCTAATGGATTATATGACCAAAAACCATTAGATTATAATATGAATGACTTTTTAGAGGAACTTAAAACTGTTGAATTAGATAAAAAACCTGGCACCTATTATAATTACAATTCCATCGCTACAGAATTAACAGCTTATGTTTTAGAACAAGTTTATCAAGATTCATTTAATAATTTATTAAATCGTTTTTTAAATGAATTAAAAATGTCGAATAGCTACTTACAAAACAGTAAAAAAGGTTTTAGCAAACACATTGTAGAAGGTTTTGACAGAAATGGTCAAGTCGCACGAAAAGACCGAAGTGTTTTACTTGGTGCTGGTGGCGGAATGTTGTCTACACTTCCTGATTTGGCAAAGTTTATGAGGTTTCAATTAGAAAGCAAAAACCCAATCATAAAAGAATCGACACGACTACTATTTGAGAATGACGAAGATGATAAATTAGCTTACTTTTGGGAAGTAGACACTGCCGAAGAAGAAGGTTCTTATTACTTAAAAACGGGAACTTCAAACGGAACACAAAGTGTTATTTTAATTTGCCCTGACACAAATTACGGAATGATTATTTTGGGAAATAGCACTACAGAAAAAGGGTTTAATGATTGGGGGAATCTATACAATTTAGTTGAAGTTGATTTAATTAAATATCCAAAAATCAATTTAATGGTTCAAATTAAAAATGATATAGCCCAAGGAAAAACCATAGACTTAGTTAGCTACAAAACCTTAGCTAACAATAAAGACAATTACTTTGTAAACCCTAACGAAATAAATCAATTGGGTTACCAATATCTTAACCAAAACGAAACACAAAAATCGATTAGTCTTTTTAATTTATTTGTATCCTTATTTCCAGAAAATGCAAATGCTTACGACAGTTTAGGTGAAGCTTACTTTATTCATAAAGATTATAAAAATGCACTTAAAAACTACAAAAAATCTTTAGTGCTCCATCCAAAAAACACCAATGCAGAACAATTTATCAATAAAATAAATGCACTTATAAAATAAACAGCTTTAAAAAATCAACTTCTAAAACCATCATTATCAATGCAGTAATTACAAATAATGATGGTTTTATATCTTAGTAGATTGTAGAATGACTGTTATATGAAGTATAACACGAAAAAAACTCAGCAATTATAGTATATTTACTACTTTTACGCATATCTAACACACAAACAATGTCTGTAGCAAAAAAAGAATACAAAAGAATTACTGTAAAAACCTTAGTAGATATGAAATCTAAGGGCGAGAAAATATCGATGCTAACCGCTTACGATTATACAATGGCTAAAATTGTAGATGGCTCTGGCACCGATGTGATTTTAGTAGGTGATTCTGCAAGTAATGTTATGGCTGGTCACGAAACGACTTTGCCAATTACTTTAGATCAAATGATTTATCACGCGCAGTCTGTTGTTAGAGCCGTAGAACGTGCTTTAGTAGTTGTAGATTTACCTTTTGGAAGCTACCAAAGTGACCCAAAAGAAGCATTACGTAGTGCCATTAGAATAATGAAAGAATCTGGTGGACACGCTGTGAAATTAGAAGGTGGAAAAGAAATTAAAGAAAGTATTAAGCGTATTCTTAACGCTGGTATTCCTGTAATGGGACATTTAGGTTTAACACCACAATCTATTTATAAATTCGGAACTTACACTGTTCGTGCAAAAGAAGAAGAAGAAGCCGAAAAACTTAAAAAAGACGCTTTAATGCTTGAAAAAGCAGGTTGTTTCGCTTTAGTTTTAGAAAAAATCCCTGCTAAATTAGCCGAAGAAGTTGCCAAAAGTGTTTCAATTCCTGTAATTGGTATTGGTGCTGGAGCTGGTGTTGATGGGCAAGTATTAGTTTTACACGATATGATTGGTATGACTCACGAGTTTAATCCACGTTTTTTACGTCGTTACATGAATCTTTACGAAGAAATGACTAACGCTATTGGTCAATACGTAGACGATGTGAAGTCGGTAGATTTCCCAAATGAAGAAGAGCAGTATTAATTTAGATGATTAGACCTATTGGATTTTTAGATGGTTTGACTAACAACTATAATCTATAAATTCAAGTATTTCTGAATTGCAGGAAATAATTAAAATGATTTCGAAGTTTAAATCAACACTACTCTATTTCATCTAACAAATCTAAATTTCTAACCATCTAAGATGTCTAAAATTTTATCCAATAAATCCAATCTTCAAGTTATATATGAAGACAATCATATTATAGCGGTTAATAAGCGTGCTGGTGATATTGTACAAGGCGATAAAACTGGCGATAAACCTCTTAGTGATGTGGTCAAGGAATATATTAAAGACAAGTATAATAAACCTGGAAATGTATATTTAGGCACGGTTCATCGTTTAGATAGACCAACAACAGGTTTGGTGCTTTTTGCAAAAACCAGTAAGGTTTTACCACGTTTAAATAAGTTGTTTTTAACTAAAGACATTTCTAAAACCTATTGGGCTTTGGTAAAGAATAATCCGCCAAAAGCCAGCGATACTTTAATTAATTGGCTTAAAAAGAATCCTAAGAATAACAAATCTCGTGCTTATCCAAAAGAAGTAAGCGAGAGTAAAAAAGCCATTCTACACTACTCGACTTTAAAACAATTAGATAATTATAAGCTGTTAGAAGTTCGTTTAGAAACAGGTAGACATCACCAAATACGTGTGCAACTCAGCACTATTGGTTGCCCTATAAAAGGCGATTTAAAGTATGGTTTTGACCGTAGTAATAAAGATGCAAGTATTAGTTTACACGCACGATTTATAGAGTTTACTCATCCTGTTTCTAAAGAAGCTATTAAAATTACAGCACCATTACCTAACGATGCTATTTGGAATGCTTGTTTGTAAATTGATGCGGTTCTAAAATTATATGATTATCTTTATTTTAATAAAACTATCATATTATTATGAAACATACTATCCTTATTCTTTTATGTGCTTTGACCTTTTCTTGTCAACAAAAGCAAAAAGAAACGACCATACAAAACACAGTATCTAAAGAAGTTAAAACTACACCTAATTTCGATTGGCTTTTAGGTGAATGGAAACGTTTAAACAATGAAGAAGGCAAACAAACCTTCGAAAATTGGCATAAAGCAAGCGATACCGAATACATAGGAATCGGCTACACAATGAAAGCTAATGACACGACTTTTAAAGAAGATATGAAGATTACTAAAACAGATAATCTTTGGGGTTTATCAGTAAAAACACCAGGTAATCCTGAAGCAGTAGCTTTTAAAATAACCACGCACAATTCTAATGAATTTGTTTTCATTAACAACGAGATTGACTTTCCAAACAAAATCCGTTACTTGCAAAATGGCGAATTTATAAACGCAACTGTTTCTAACGCAGAAATGAACATCGAATTTAAATTTCAAAAATTAAACCCATAATACCTTTTTAAAAGCGCTTACTATTTTATGTATCAAGAATTACTGCAACAACAAAAAACGTTTTTTAATTCGCATCAAACTAAAGATGTTAGCTTTATAATTTCAAGTTTAAAACAGTTAAAAACTGAAATTCTAAAACAAGAAACGGCAGTTTCTGATGCGATATATAAAGACTTTAAAAAGCCCATTTTTGAAACTTATGTAACAGAAATATCGGTCGTATTGCAAGACATTGATTACGCTATCAAACACATAAAATCGTGGTCTAAACCACAACGTGTTTCTCCTGCATTATTAAATTTTCCTTCGTCAGAATTTATTTACAACGAACCTTATGGGAATGTTTTAATAATTTCACCTTGGAATTACCCATTTCAATTAGCTTTTGCGCCTTTAGTAAATGCCATAGCTTGCGGAAATACCGTTGTTTTAAAACCAAGTGAATTAACTCCAAATACGTCTTCCATAGTTAGCAAAATTATAGCTAAAGTTTTTAAACCAGAACACGCCACTGTTACTGAAGGTGCCGTTGAAACTGCCACAGCGCTTTTAAATTTAAAATGGGATTATATATTCTTTACTGGAAGTGTAAAAGTGGGTAAAATAGTCGCAAAAGCTGGAGCACCACATTTAACACCAATGACTTTAGAGTTAGGTGGAAAAAACCC
>DAISIZ010000057.1:0-998 GCA_036821745.1 Aurantibacter sp.
AATCTAAAATATTTGCACTATTACTAAGATTCCTAATTAGAGATATTAAATAACTTAGGCTTTCAACAGGATTTAATGAAGTCTCTTCTGTTTCAATAATTTCAGATTCATCTTCAATAGGACTATCTTCTGGAATTGGAATTAAAAAAGAATCGTTTGCTTCAATATGTTCGTAAGTAAAGCGAAGGGTTTTTACAACCAACGGAATTTCTAATTCAATGGTGTAAGTTCTTAATTCTTTAATATCATCAATCAATGTATCCGTATTAATACCTGTTTCGTTTAGGTTTTTCAGAATTTTGTCTATAATTGTAATTGCTTTTTTATTTTCCAAGAGTAAAAATTAATGTAGATTAATGTCGTTTTTGTCACGCAAAATTAATTTTTTATTTCTTTATAAAAGCTCTTTTAAATGTTTAATTTTAGTTAATTAATATTAACTAAAAAATGATAAGGAATCGTTTTAATGTTTTATATCTGACATTAAACGAAATTAGTTGATAATTTTAATAAAAGTAATTTGAAATGAAACCTTTCAAACCAACCAATATTTATTTGAAGCCAACTAATATGAATTGTAACATTTTGTCATTGTAATACACTAATATATTAAACACCACCATATGCCAAACCGCCCAAGATTAATTTCTAAACCATTCAATTATAAATCTATTTCAACACAGCGATGGATTATAAGTTTGGTTTTTGGGTTATTAGCATCGCTTTTATTGAATGCTTTTTTTGATGTGGTGGGAGAAACGTATCGTGTGATTTCTCTTAACTTCTTATATTTTTATGAGCCATTGTCTAAAGTAGATTGGTTTATTAATAATCTCTTTTTTGCTTACATTTCTTTTATTGCTGGGAACTCTTTAGTTGTTGTATTGATTTTTTCAAGACAGCAAAAGGTTCTTGAATATCGCGATAGAAACAGAAAACGACTACTAAATGAGCAAGTTTTTCTTAATCTAAACTTTTTGTTTTGGTATTTAAAGTTT
>DAISIZ010000057.1:1008-5364 GCA_036821745.1 Aurantibacter sp.
GTTTTTTTCTCAATGTATTCTCATGATTTATTGTATAAAGTTGAAGGCTTTTGGTTAAAAGCACTGTTAGTTCTTGTATTGTATTTAGAAACCACGAAGACTTTAAGTAAAGTAATTGGTAATAAAAGATTTAAATTGATGTTTATCAATTTTGCAATCATTTCATTATTAAGTGTGTTTTTAAGTTTATACAATTTTGTTGACTATAAAGCACATAATAAGCTTGTTGCTCCTACAGAAGTCAATTTACCAATCTCGAATTATGAAAACGAATATCATCGAAATTTTAGATATACTATTCTTTTAAGAGTTAATGAAGTTGATAATAAAATTGAATTAGAATCTGAAGATAAAAAGAAATTTGGAGTTCAATATTTAGGTGCGTTTATCCAAAATGAAAAAAATAGTAGGAGAGAAGAAGAGTTGCCTTTTTTGACGGTAAGTTTAATTATAGATAAAGACTTTTCACTGCATAAATTAAAAGATTTAGAACAGGAGTTCTACAATCTTAATATAAGTAGTATGTCTTATGTAATTCATAATAATGACCCATCAAAAATAAATTATGAACTGAAATATTTACCTAAGCATTTGAACAAATCAATTCAGTTTTTTGATAAAAAGACTGAAGAAGATTTATTAGACTTAGAATTAAATAGTTTTAAAAGCATTGTTATAATAAAAATACAAAGCAATAATTTTATTATTGATGGCATTTCAATGAATTCTATAGAGTTAACCAAATATTTTGAAAAGCACATTGATGAATCTACACTATTTAATTATCAATATGATTTAGATGCGAGGTATCAGGATTTTATTTCGCTTTATTCATCACATCTTAAAGCAAGAAATAATTTAGTCTTAAAACATAGCGTTATTGCAAAACCAGAGTATGAAGAATACTATGATTCTGCTTATAATAAAGAAGAACGATTTTTAAAGAATAAGTTTCCTATTTTAGTTTTTGAAAATAAGTTGAGGTGAATTTTGAAAAAAAAATCAAACCAACAACTGCTCATAAAAACCGCCAATGTTATGTTTACGGTCTATAAAATGGAGTTCTAAAATCCAATGTCTTTTTTGTCCGTTGTTGTCTAATGCAAATACATCATTATGATTATTTGGATGAATGTAGAGCTGTTTACTTTCGTTTTCAAGTCTTTCGTGAGGAAATTCTCCAATTAAATGGCCAGCAATTTCGCCACCAAATTCCCAACCGTAAGCTTTGGCTTTGTTTTCAGCGTAGGTAAATAAATCTGAAGCTTTTAATTTTTTCTGTTGGTTAAACCATAATTTGGTTTCTTGCCAAGCCGTTTCAATATCTTGTTTTAATTTAAGCTTTAATGGATTGTTTCCAATAACATAAGTTCGTCCTAAATCTGCTTCCCAATGTTCTATAATAGGACCAAAGTCAAAGAAAAGAATGTCGTCTTTTTCAATAACGCGGTTTGGCGGATTTTCTTTGTAAGGATGCAAGGTGTTTAAACCACTTCTAACAATACGTTTGTGCCAATGTTTTTCAATATTGAACAGTTCTTTAGCTAACTTAAATATTTCAGTATTTAATGTGTTTTCATCTTTGCCAGCAACGATTAAGTGTCGTGCTTCAACTTCATTAAATAACTGAAGTGCGATGTTTTGGGCTTTTATTAAGTTGGCTTTTACGTTGCTCATTGTTTAATAGCTTTAAGTTTAAAATAGATGTGATATTTTGGTCTTTTTTAAATCTTTAATTAAAGCTTTAGTAAACAAATTAGAGCCTTTTTTGTTTAAATGTGAAGCATTGTAAAAATAGGTTTTGCTCTTACATATATTTTGTGTGGTATAATCTAGAAAGTCAAATTGGTATTTCTTCGAGAAGTTTTTAAAAGTGTCTAAGATTTCGTCGTTATTTTCTATGAAATCTAGTCCTTCTTCATAAATTGGTGCGTGAACCATAATGACTTCTATGTTTTTGGTTTTACATTCTTTAAGGAACGTATCAAATAATTGTATAGACGGTTTGTCTGGCGTTATGTTTAGTTTTTGTTTCGTTTCAAGCGCTTTATCGAAATTATCATTCCATTCCATTTCCATCCCAAAATAACCGCGCTTTCTACGTTTTATTTTGTGTTCACTTTTAAGACTTAGTCCTAGCTTTTTAAATAGTAAACGGTGTTCACCTTGATATCTAAGTAATGGTATTTTAAACTCTTTGGCGTTTAAGCCTTGGTAGTCTGAAGTGTATTTTTCAATGGATTTGTTATTTAGCATGTAAGGAAAAAACTGTTTGTAGTTGTATAAATCCTTACGTTTTAATAGTGTTAAATAATCAACTGATATTATAATAGCTTTTGGAGCTGGATTGTGTTCTAAATAAATTTTATGTCTCAAGTATTGAATCCAAAAACTATGACCATCAACACCAAAATTATAGCATTCTCGTCCTATAGTGTTGGTCATTAAATTGGTGTCAAATTGAACCCAAGCTCTAGAGTTTCCATAGACTGCGATGTCTGCATTAATTTTTTTATCAAAAATATCATTCCAAACCGAATACTCATCGGCAACAACAGAAATAGAGGTGTTTCTAGAAGTGAATTCGGATAGTAAATAATCCAATGGAATAGCTAATAAAATTAGTGGCGCTAAAAATAAAGCGGTATGTATTATAAATTTTTTCATCCGATTCTAAAATTGAAAATAAATAAATTCTTGTTCTTCACCACCAAATAAAAAGATGATTAAAATGATAAGGTAATACAGCGCATATTTATAAGGTTTTTTCCATTTTAAAGCGAGTTTGTCTATGGCAAAATCTCCATCTCTACCAAGCCATTCTACCATAACAAAAACGAGTACAAGGGCTAAAGTTGTTTTTGCACGTCCCATATTGCTGCAGTATGGGACTGTAAAAAATGAAGACGATAGTATTTCGGAAATATATGTAAAGGCGTGAGTTATGTTTTCGGCTCTAAAAAATATCCAAGCAAAAGCACTAAGCGTAAATGTTGTAAGTATTGAAACGAATTCTCTTCCGCTAGGAAAATATTTTCCCGCAGCTATGTTGTCTAAGTTATTTCGGTTTTTGTTGGTAAGTAATAAAGGTAGAAAGTAAATAGCATTTAGTGCGCCCCAAGCTATAAAGGTCCAATTAGCGCCGTGCCAAAAACCACTGACTATAAAAATTATAAATGTGTTTCTAACCTTAATCCAAGTGCCGCCTCTAGAACCACCTAAAGGGATATACAGGTAATCTCTAAACCACGTGGATAAAGAAATGTGCCAACGTCTCCAGAATTCTCCAATATCACGTGAAAAGTAAGGGAAGTTAAAGTTCTTCATTAAATCAAAACCAAAAAGTCTTGAGGTTCCTATGGCAATATCAGAATATCCAGAGAAATCACAATAGATTTGAAAGGTGAAAAATATAGCGCCTAAAGCTAATGTACTACCTGAGTAGCTTTCGGAGTTGTTAAAAATGATATTAGCAAACTCGGCACATCGGTCAGCAATAACTATTTTTTTAAATAAGCCCCAAAGTATTTGCCTAAGTCCGTTTACTGCTTTAGAGTATTCAAATTTTCTTGAGGTGTAAAATTGTGGTAGTAGGTGCGTTGCTCTTTCAATAGGCCCAGCGACTAATTGCGGAAAAAAACTAACAAAGGCAGCAAATGCTATAAAGTCTTTTGTTGCTTTTAATTTGTTCTTATAGATATCTATTGTATAACTAAGTGTTTGGAAGGTGTAAAAACTAATCCCAACTGGTAAAATTATATTTAACGATGTTGTGTTTATACTTTGACCAAAAAAAGTAAATGCAGTAGCTACGTTTTCTAAGAAGAAATTGTAGTATTTAAAGAATCCTAAAAACCCTAAATTAACTAAAATACTAGTCCAAAGTAATAGTTTTCTTTTGCTATCTACCTTAGTTGTCATTAATGCGCGACCAATTAAATAATCTACAATGGTGCTAAATAAAATAAGCGACAAAAATTTCCAGTTCCACCAGCCATAAAAGGTGTAACTAGCAACGACAATAAGTATATTTTGTCCTTTTATATGTTTTCGTAAAGCCCAATAAATTGTAAATACTATTGGCAGAAAGATGGCAAAATCTAAAGAATTAAAAAGCATTTTTTAAGCTGAATATTTATTTTATACAGTAAGTTTCTAGTAGTTTATCATCGCGATAAGTTTCAATGCGAATTAACTTTTTATTTTCGTCATAATACTTCCATTTGCGGTTTTTTTTATTCTTGTAAAATGAACCAATGCAAATAAGTTGACCCGTAACTTTATTATAGTATTTCCAATCTCCAATTTTAAATGCATTGTGGTATTTGCCTTCTTCAATAAGATCGCCACTAGTAT
>DAISIZ010000057.1:5374-9901 GCA_036821745.1 Aurantibacter sp.
AAAACGTTTTATGTTTTTGTTGTTTTTATTGAATAAATAAACGGTTTTTAAATAGCCTATTTCGTAATAATGAAGTTCTAATTCTGATTTTTTAAAATAACCTGTATAGGTACTATCTGAAGAAATGTACTTTGCTGTAAATGTATTATTCCTATATTTAACTTTTACTTTACTAGCTTGTAGTGTGTCAGTCTGCGCAAAGCAAATATGAGACATTAAGCATAAGCTTAGTATTTGTAAAAATTTAAGCATTTAGTATTAGTTGCTTGATTAGGAGTAAGGTAATGGTTTTTTATAAAATAAAAAAGACTGTTGTAAATCTTATAATTTAAAAATTCCACCAACGCTAATAATACGTTGTAAAAAGAAGAAATGATGTTTAGCAACATCAATGTCTTGATTGGTTGTTTTAGCATCTGTCATATTAACAACACCACCTTTTAAATCAGCTTGAATAAAAAAGTGTTTGAAAAAAGTGAAATTTAGTCCTAAATTAATTGAAGCGCCATAGCCAGAAATATGAAATTTGTCTGTACGTTCTTTAAATAATAAAGTTGAATTTGTTTTAGGTAATAACAACCCAATTCCAACACCTTCTGTAGCGTTAATTTGAAAAATATCGGTATTTGTAATACCAAATAATTGAGAAATATCGTCGTTTCTGGAAAACTCTGTGTTAATGTAATTTAAGCCATCAGTATATTCAAATTCTAAAAAATCTTCAGAGATAAAGGTGTTGCCATTATAAACGCCATTAAAAATACTTCCAGTTTCAGTAGCTGGTAAATTTATAACTCCATTTACAGGTTTTATTAAGTTTTGCACCATAACATATTTCATATGGTCTACGCCAATACTAATAGAGTAGTGGTCTGAAATAAAATACCCCATTTTAAAGTTGGTTTGTGGTATGGTAATTCTCGATGGGTTTATATAATCTATATGCCAACCTTTAGGTTTGTCTTTTGCTTCGACATCTCTAATTGTAAAGTTGTAATTATTTCCAGTAAACGTAATATCTGATTTAGAAAAATTGCCTCTATTTCCGCCCCAACTAAAAAAGAATTTTCCTTTTTTGGAAGCAGTATATAAGGAGTCTTGTGCGTTTACAGAACTAAAGCTTAACACTGTTAAAAGGGTTAAGCTTAAGTTTAATACGAAATGTTTCATATAGAAAATTATAAGCTCTTAATGGTTGCTCTAATTTTAGTTAGGTTGGTTAATAAACCTTCTAAATTGTCTAGGTGTAACATATTGGCGCCATCACTTTTAGCATTAGCAGGATCAAAATGAGTTTCAATAAATAAACCGTCTACGTTGTTAACGACACCTGCACGTGCAATGGTTTCTATCATCTCTGGTCTTCCTCCAGTTACTCCAACGGTTTGATTAGGTTGTTGTAGGGAATGTGTTACGTCTAAAACGGTAGGTGCAAATTCACGCATAGTAGGAATTCCTCTAAAATCTACAATCATATCCTGGTAACCAAACATGGTTCCTCTATCTGTAATCCAAGCTTTGTTACTACCAGTATCTTTTACTTTTTGTACCGCGTGTTTCATTGCTTCAGGACTCATAAATTGTCCCTTTTTAAGGTTTACGATTTTGCCAGTTTTAGCAGCAGCAACCACTAAATCAGTTTGGCGTACTAAAAAGGCAGGAATTTGTAACACGTCCACATATTGTGCAGCAAGAGCGGCATCACTAACTTCGTGAATATCTGTAACTGTTGGCACTTTAAATGTCTCGGATACTTTAGCTAAAATTTCTAAAGCTTTTTCGTCTCCAATTCCAGTAAAACTATCAATACGGCTACGGTTTGCCTTTTTAAAACTTCCTTTAAAAATATAAGGAATGCTTAATTTATCGGTAATGGTGATTACTTTTTCGGCAATACGTAATGCCATATCTTCACCTTCAATAGCACATGGGCCACATAAAAGGAAAAAATTATCTGCATTTGTGTGTTTTATATTTGGGATATCTTGAAGCGTCATAGACTTATTATAATTATAATTTGCGCTGCAAAGTTACATAAATAATTATGGTTTAATTCTAAATAAGTTTATCGCTTGTAAGTTGTACTGTGCTTCATAATCCATAGGGACATAAAAAAGTTAATGAATACAAATAGCGTGCTTTTTAAATGAAATGCTTTTACTGACCAGTTAAACCCTTCCAAAATTGAAACATTACTTAAATACCCTATAATAAGATAAGAGGATAAACATACAAATGATAAACCTAATGAGAAATTAAGTGTTTTGTTAGGTTTTATGAGCTGCCATAAAAAAGGAATTGCAAATAATAGAATTGGGTACGCTAATAACCCGTTGGTTTTATTGTAGTAAGTAAACCAAGCTATAATTACTGTTAGAAAGTAAAAGTAAGGAATGAATTTAGAATAACGATTTAGTAGTTTCATAATCTTAGAATTTAAGTAGGATTATAATAAAACGTTAGCGTTTAAGTGTTTCGTACGTCTAATTGTAATAATAACAAAACATTAACTCTTTTCATAAAAAATGAAATAAACCTATTTATCCATAAAAATTAAGTACCTTTGCAGCCTTAAAATAAGGCAGCATTATTATGGCTAAAATTAAAAACATTGCAATTATTGCACACGTTGACCACGGTAAAACGACGTTGGTTGATAAAATTATGTATCACTGTCAGTTATTTCGTGAAAACGAAAATACAGGTGATTTAATTCTTGATAACAACGATTTAGAGCGTGAACGTGGAATTACCATTACGTCTAAAAACGTGTCAGTAATTTACAAAGACACTAAAATTAACATTATTGATACACCAGGTCACGCCGATTTTGGAGGTGAAGTAGAACGTGTATTAAATATGGCTGATGGTGTTTTATTATTAGTTGATGCTTTTGAAGGTCCTATGCCACAAACGCGTTTTGTATTACAAAAAGCGATTGACTTAGGTTTAAAACCTTGTGTGGTTGTTAATAAAGTTGACAAAGAAAACTGTACTCCAGAAGAAGTTCACGAAAAAGTATTTGACTTAATGTTTGAGTTAGGTGCTGAAGAATGGCAGTTAGACTTTCCAACCGTTTACGGTTCGGCTAAGAACAACTGGATGAGTGACGACTGGAAAAACGAAACAGAAAACGTTGAGCCATTATTAGATATGGTAATCGAGCATATTCCTGAACCTAAAATTGTTGAAGGAACAACGCAAATGTTAATTACATCTTTAGACTTCTCTAGTTTTACAGGACGTATTGCTATTGGACGCTTAACAAGAGGTAACTTGAAAATTGGACAGCAAATTTCTTTAGTAAAAAGAGATGGTTCTATTGTTAAAAATAAAATTAAAGAGCTTCATATTTTTGAAGGTCTTGGACGTATAAAAGTAGACGAAGTACAAACTGGAGACATTTGTGCTATTGTTGGTCTTGAAGGTTTTGAAATTGGTGATACTGTTGCTGACTTTGAAAATCCAGAAGGTTTAAAGTCAATTGCTATTGATGAGCCAACAATGAGTATGTTATTTACAATTAACGATTCACCTTTCTTTGGAAAAGATGGAAAGTTTGTAACATCGCGTCATATTAAAGATCGTTTAACTAAGGAATTAGAGAAAAACTTAGCCTTACGTGTTAAAGAAACAGATAGTGCAGATAAGTTTTTAGTATTTGGTCGTGGTGTATTACACTTATCGGTTTTAATTGAAACTATGCGTCGTGAAGGTTACGAACTTCAAATTGGACAACCACAAGTAATCATTAAAGAAATTGATGGTGTTAAATGTGAGCCAGTTGAAGAAATGACTATTGATTTACCTGAGAATGTATCTGGTAAAGCGGTAGAATTAGTAACAATGCGTAAAGGTGAAATGTTAAGTATGGAAGCTAAAGGTGACCGTATGATCATTGAATTTATGGTACCATCTCGTGGTATTATTGGATTACGTAACCAATTATTAACAGCAACTGCTGGTGAGGCTATTATGGCACACCGTTTTAAAGAATACCAGCCATTAAAAGGTGGAATTCCAGAACGTCAAAATGGATCTTTAGTATCTATGGAAAAAGGTCAAGCAATTCCTTATTCTATTGATAAATTACAAGATAGAGGTAAGTTTTTCGTAGATCCAGGTGAGGATATTTACGAAGGTCAAGTAATTGGTGAGAACTCTCGTCAAGATGATATGGCTGTAAACATTACAAAAACTAAAAAATTATCTAACGTACGTTCTTCAGGGGCCGATGATAAAGCTAAAATTGTACCAGCAATTAAATTCTCTTTAGAAGAAGCTTTAGAATATATCCAAAAAGATGAGTATGTTGAGGTAACACCAAATCACTTAAGATTACGTAAAGTATTCTTAACTGAAAACGAACGTAAACGTAACAAGTCTATTTAATTTTTAGATTGTTTTTATATATCAAAAGAGAAGTCTTATTTTAGACTTCGCTTTTTTTATGGGCTAATTTTAGAATATAAATTAAAAAGAATGAAATTATTGAACTTTTTGATTTTGATCATTTGAATAAGAGCA
>DAISIZ010000057.1:9911-13694 GCA_036821745.1 Aurantibacter sp.
AAATTCTGAATCTATATTATTTACTAACTTAATAGTTAATTATGGAATTTTTAGGAATCTCACTAACCGAATGGGTTGGTTATGCAGCCTCGTTAGGCGTATTGTTGTCTTTTTTAATGAAAGACATTGTAAAGCTTAGAATCATTAATTCTGTTGGTTGCTTTTTGTTTGTTGTGTATGGTGTGATGCTAAATATGTCATTGCCCATTGTAATCACTAATGTGGCAATACTACTTATTAACTTTTATTATTTGTTCTTGAAGAAAAATTAGTTGTTTTTTAACCCAAGAATACTAAAGAATAAACTAAATAAAACAATTTGAACACCAAGTTGTAAGCTAATTATAGCTGGAATAATGTGTCGCAATAGTTTTGTGGGGTCAAGATTGCTAAAATTAGTTTCGCTCCAAATATTTATACTAAAACCAGTTAAGAATAAGCCTAAAACTACCAGTAGTATACCAAAAATTAATCCTTTTTCAAGATTAATGTAATCAAACAACTTATTGTAGCGTTTACTCTTTGGAAGTAAATTATTTTCAACAGCATATATTTTAGTTAAGCCATAAAAAAGGATAAACTGAAAGGCAATTATTATTGCAGTAGCACTGTAAAGTAGTGTATGTACATCAAAAGTAATATCGCTAATTTGTATAGGGTTTAAAGTGATTATAGTTGATGTGACAGTTCCTGTAATTAATAAGATTATACCTGGTATTAAAAATAGCCAATTTGGGCTGTATAGCAGTAAAAATCTTAAATGTCTCCAGCCATCACTCCAAGTGTTTAAATGTGGCGGTCTAGTTCTTCCATCTGGAGATAGAATTGTTGGGACTTCGGCAATTTTTAAATCGTTTAATTTAGATTTGACAATCATTTCTGAAGCAAACTCCATTCCTGTGGTTTGTAAGTTCATTTTATAAAAAGCATCTTTTCTAAAACCTCTTAGCCCACAATGAAAGTCTCCAATAGGAATTTTAAAGAATAAGCGTCCTAAAAACGATAATACAGGGTTTCCTAAATATTTATGAAGGAATGGCATAGCGCCTTTTTTTATGCCGCCTTTAAAACGGTTTCCCATTACTAAATCAAAACCTTCTCTTAATTTTTCTAAGTGAGGTGTCAGGTTAGAAAAGTCGTAACTATCATCAGCGTCGCCCATTATAACATAAATTCCATAGGCTTCTTTAATACCGCCTTTTAAAGCATTTCCATAGCCTTTATCTTTAACGTGAATAACTCTAGCGTTTAAGCTTTTGGCAATTTCTATAGAGCCATCTGTACTACCATTATCAGCAATAACGACTTCACCTTTTATGTTGTTTTTTATAAAGGAACCTTGTGCTTTTTTTATGCAAATAGCTAATGTTTCTGCTTCGTTTAAACAAGGCATCACAACAGATAATTCTATATTCATTTAGTCGGTTTAATTATTTTATTAAGTAAAAGTAATGCTGTGATCGCAATTAAAAAATTATTATAAAATAAATAACGGTCAATAGAGTGGCAAGCCACAGCAACAATCATTGCATTAGATAAAGCTAGTAATGTGGTTAATAAGATTATACCATAAAGTAAGTTAAACTTTTTTAAGCACTTTATAAAACTCCAAAAAGCAAGAGCTAAAATAGCAATAGCCAACGGTATGGATTTAAAACCATACATAATACTGGTAAAATAAAGCGTTATATACTCTTTAAAGTTAGCTTTAATTAATGGGAGCATTAAAGATTTACAAACTTGCTCTGTTTTAATATAACTTTCGTAAGCAGAAAATCCTTTGTTGTAAAAATACTTGATACCACCACTATGAATGTTTTGATTACAAATTGGTGGGAAATTATTATGAAAGCGTTTGTAGCGATAGTAATGGTCGCCTTTATCTTTAGAGCTTAATAAATCTAAACTATCTATTCTTTTATAAGAGAACTCAAAAATATCTTTAGATTCTTGACTTTCTATAAGGTTAATGTTGTCTTCGTGTGAAATAAATAGTGGTAAAGCAACTGCGTTAACATAGCTGTATGGTGTACTTACATAGTGGTCAAAAAGAATTTTTCGGTATAAACTATCTAAAGTCTTACTTAAAAAAGGAAGGCATACTAATACTATTATTACAATGAAATTAGGTTTCAGTGTTTTGCCTACATAATGTTTAATGCCATAAATAAACGCTACTATAACTGAGCAAATTATAAACTGCCCTCTAGTAAGTGTAAGTAATATGAATGCAAATGACGACCATAGTAACATTTTCTTATTATTGTTAAAAATAAGTAATGCACTCGCAGTTATAAATACTAAATAAAATGGATAAGATAAACCTTCCGAAGTAATATTATTGGCAACGTAAATAGATTGGAAATACGGACTAATTAAAACGCCAAAAATGAATAATACTGACCAAAAATTTAATTTTAATAGATTTTGAAATCCTTTTAAGGTAAAGTGTATGGTTGAAAAACCAAATAGCATATGAAATGCAACGAGTAAATGACCAAAATCTGGACCTAAAATATATTTAAAAACCCTCATGCAGATAACATATCCTGGGAATCTTGAAATTTCAGTATTTAGATAGCTATAGGAGTCAGGTGAAAAAATAGGTCCTTTAAAAACTAAAAACAAAAATGTAATAGCATATACAATATAAGTTATTGTATATGGGTTCTTACTGAGATTTAACGCTTTGTAGTTCAAGAAAAAGAGTTTAAATTAAAGCGACTAAATTACAATATTAATGCTCACTAGCTTCGTTTTTATAAGTTAATTGTAATCAGGGTTATTAAGGATACTATACTTATATTTGTTAAATACCTTAAATAATATCTCAATAGAAACTATACCAACATATTTTATTAAACCGTATAAAAATTCTTATAAAGCAGAATGGGATTTATTTATTTCATTGGCTAAAAACGGTACTTTTTTATTTCAGAGAGATTTTATGGACTATCATAATGATCGGTTTACTGATGCGTCTTTGTTTGTTTATAAAAAGAATCAATTAATTGCTGTTTTACCTGCAAATATAGATGCAAATACACTGTATTCACACAAAGGGTTAACTTATGGCGGATTACTTTATTCTGCGAAACTAAAATTAAATCAGGTTATAGGCATTTATAAATGTCTTTTGGAGTATTTGAAATCAATAGGTATAAGTAGCCTTCAAATTAAGGAGTTGCCAAATATTTATCAAAGTAGTCCTAATGATGAGTTTAAGTATGTCGCCTTTTTGTTAGAAGCAAAATTGTTACGAAGAGATGCTTTGTCTGTTATAGATTATGGCACGTCTTTTAAAATAGCTTCAAATAGAAAAGAAGGTGTTAAAAAAGCAGAAAAGCAACAGCTAGAAATTAAAGAAGATTTAAATTTTGAAGGTTTTTGGAATGAGATTCTGATTCCTAATTTAAATGAAAAATATCAAACAAATCCAGTACATTCTTTAGCTGAAATCACTCTGCTAAATAAACGTTTTCCTAATAATATTAGACAGTTTAATGTGTATCATAATACTGTTTTAGTTGCTGGAACTACTATTTTTGAAACGGATAAAGTAGCGCATTGTCAATACATATCTGCTTATCACGATAAAAACAGACTTGGCAGCTTAGACTTTTTACACTATAACCTGATAAATAACGTTTTTAAAGATAAAGCGTTTTACGATTTTGGTATTTCTAACGAGAATAATGGCAAAAATATTAATGGAGGCTTATTATTTTGGAAAGAAGGTTTTGGAGCTAGAACCGTTACGCAAGACGTTTACAATATAAATAC
>DAISIZ010000058.1:0-12242 GCA_036821745.1 Aurantibacter sp.
TCAAATACTTTACCTTTAAATACTCTATCTAATTCAATACTTGTTATTAATTCGTGTTTTGTATAATTTCCGTTATAGAAAGAATCTAAGCGTCTTCTTATTAACTTTTTATCAATTGAATCCTTTAAAGAAAGTTTTAAGCTTTTAATTAATAAGGTATCATTTTTCACTAATCTGAATTCTTTATTTGTAATTTTTAATTCTTGTTTTAATGAATTACAAGAGACTAGGATTAGTAAACCAATTAATGGTATTATATTAACTTTCAATTTAGTAAGAGTTTCATTCATTTTATTCTAGAAAAATATATGTTAACTATAAAACCCCATTTGGTCAATATAGTTCCAAACATCTGTAGCTAACATAGGACGCACATTTTTACCATTTTTAAGCCCTTTTCTAATTAGTGTAGAAGATAACTCTATAATTGGCGCTTCAATTCTAGTAATACTTGGGTGATTGGTAAATTGTGTTTCAATAACACCTTCGGAAATTCTTGGATACACAATCACATAGAAGTCTTCAAGAATAACCTCATAGTTTTTCCATTTATGAAAACTTTTTAAATTGTCTTCACCCATAATAATAGAAAACTGATGTTTTGGATGTTTTTCGCGCAAGTGCGCTAAAGTATTTACGGTATAGTTAGGTTGTGGTAAGTTAAATTCTATATCGCAAGGTTGTAAAGTGTCGTAGTCTTTAGTGGCTAATTCTACCATTTCAAGACGTTGGTAATTATCAAGTAGACTACTTTTTTTCTTAAACGGATTATGTGGCGTTACGATAAACCAAATTTGGTCTAAATCGCTATGTTCAACCAATTGGTTTGCAATAATTAAATGACCTACGTGAATAGGATTAAAAGAACCAAAATATAAACCTACTTTCATTTTTCTTTAGCTATGCTTTTTTATTGCTTTATAAAATTACCAACTAAAGTTTCCGCTTCATTTAAAGCTTTTTCTAAGTTGTCATTTTCTATAATCACATCAAATAAAGGCGCGGTAGCTAATTCTGCACTGGCTTTTGCCACACGCATATTAATTTTATCTTCAGTTTCTGTTTTACGCTTTTTTAAACGAATTTTAAGCTCGTCTATACTTGGCGGTTTTACAAAAATTGAAATCGTTTCCTCTGGAAACTTCTTCTTAATTCTAAGTCCACCAGACACATCAATATCAAAAATAACGTTTTTACCTAAAGCCCAAAGACGTTCTACTTCACTTTTAAGTGTGCCGTAAAAGTTATCTCTATACACTTCTTCCCACTCTAAAAAGTTATCGTCTTTAATGTTTTGTTTAAAATCACTTGCCGATAAAAAGTAGTAATCCTCAGCATTTTGTTCGTCGCCTCTTGGCGCACGTGACGTTGCCGAAATAGAGAACGCTAAGTTTAACGCCTCTTGTTTTAGTAAATGTCTTACAATAGTTGTTTTCCCAGAACCACTTGGTGCCGAAAATACAATTAGTTTTCCCTGTTGTGTTGTTGTGTTTGACACGGATATTTTTTTAAGTCGTTAGTGTTTTAGTCTTCAGTAGCAGTTATCAGTATTCAAGCTTTTAACTTCCAGCTAACAATTATTAAATCTTTTAATCGTTCAATTATTAAAGTGCATTCAATAACTGTTCCTTAATTTTTTCAAGTTCATCTTTCATTTGTACCACAAGCTGTTGCATAGGCGCATAATTACTTTTAGAACCAATAGTATTTATTTCACGACCAATTTCCTGACCAATAAAACCTAATTTTTTACCGTTAGAATCGGCACTTTTCATACTCTCTAAAAAGTAAGTTAAGTGATTACTTAAACGTACTTTCTCTTCAGTGATGTCGTATTTTTCAATGTAATACACCAATTCTTGCTCAAACCTGTTTTCGTCGTACTTTTCTTTTAAGTCCGCCACACCTTTGTGTAAGCGTTCCCTAACCGCTTCAACACGTTCTGGATCAATTTCAATCACTTGGTTTAATAAGTTAGAAATCGTTTCAATACGCGCTTTAAAATCTGCCTCAAGGACTTTTCCTTCATCTAAACGATACGTTGCAATAGCACTAATCGCTTCGCTAATTCCAGACTCAATGTGTTTCCACTCGTCTTCATTAATCGCTTCTCTAACCGTATTTAAAGCATCCGGTAAACGAATCGCCATTTTTAAAAGCTCAGTCTCGTCAGCACTAACAACTTCTTTTAGTTGTTGCATATATTGCTTCACCACAGGTGTGTTTATTTGCGTCGATGTATCATCGGCAGTCGTTTCCACATAAATCGAAAAATCAACCTTACCACGCACCAAAGTTTTAGCAATTTGTTTTCTAATACCTAATTCCTTCTCCTTGTAAATAGAAGGCATTCGCATATTTAAATCAATGCTTTTGCTATTTAAAGACTTTAATTCTATCGTGACTTTTTTGGTAGGTAATTGTAAAACAGATTTACCATAACCGGTCATTGAGTATATCATAACTTGCAAATAAGCGACAAAGGTACGCAAAACCGTAGGATTTAGACCAACTGATAAAATTATGATAAAGCCACCTTAAATTCCTGCATAACTTTATATTTTTACGCTTTCGCGGATTTGTTTTTCGATGCATTCAAAATCATCGTTTTATAGGTTTATCAGTTACTTGTTTCAAGCCTTTTTTAAGCCGAACACAAATGCTCCGTGAAAGGAAAACTTAAAACCAGAACTAAAATGTACACTAAAGAATTCGAATTACGTTGGAGCGATATAGACGCTAACAGACATATGGCAAACTCTGCTTATTTAAACTTAATGAGTCATACCAGAACTGCTTTTTTACAAGAGCACGGATTTTCTTTAATGGCATTAAGTAAAGCACATTTAGGACCAGTCGTATTTTACGAGCATATTTATTATTTTAAAGAAGCTTTTTTAGGCGAAAAAATAGATGTATCTCTTGAAGTTGCTGGTTTAAGCGAAGATGGTATGTTTTTTAAATTCGAACATAATTTCTACAATAAAAAAGGAAAACACTTAGCCCATTGCGAAATTCTTGGCGCTTGGATTGATCTAAACACCAGACAACTTACTGGCTTAAAAGGCGATTTACATTCATTAGCTCATAACTTCCCGAAGTCTAAAAATTACAAAACATTAACCAAAGAAGACACCAGAACCTTTGGTAAGAAACCTCAGAACTTGGAGGTTTAGGATTATATTATTTATTTTTTAAACGATTATTAATACTGTCAAACTTTTGTAGACCTTTTTCTAGTGATTTTACTTCTAGTGGTTTTTTAATTTTATTAGTTCTATCCATTTCAAAGTCTTCATTTGGAAATGATTTATCAAAAACTAACATAAGAATTAACTCTTTAGGCTTGTAATTACCAGATTTAAAAGAGTCTAATCGTCTTAGGGTTTTACTTTTATTAACAACATTTATTGATTTTGATAATAAAAATAAAGTAGTGTCTATCTTTTTTAATTTATTAAAGACAGATTTGTTTATTTCATAATAATTTTTAACTGCTTTAATGCTATTCCGTTTGTCTTTTTTAGATAGGTAAGGGCTATAGTTAGAGCAAGATGCTAAGATTACGATAGTTAAAAGGGAAAAATATTTTTTCATATATTTAAAATATGGTTTAATTAAAACTATTCCTTCTTCTTCTTCTTCTTCTTAGTCACTAAATAAACCCCAGAAAATATAAGTGCAGTAGCGACTAACTTAATGGTGTTTAAAGAATCCATTCCCATAATAAGGGCAAAAATTCCAGCGATAACAGGTTGTAAATAAATAAAAGCAGTTACGGTAGACGCTTTTAAATGCCTTAAACCAATTGGGTTTAGCAAGTAAGTCCCAAAAGTAGCGCCAACCACAACAAAACTAACGGCAAACAAATCGTATCCTGTAAATTGGTATAATTCTACTTGAGTTAACTCTTGGTAGCCAAACGGTAAAACCATTATTAAACCAAATAAAAACAACCATTTTATAAATGAAAACGGATGGTATTTAGCAGTTACTTTTTTAATAATTATAATATAAACCGAGTAAGAAACCGCATTAATAAAGACCAATAGGTTTCCTAAAGGCACATTGCTTCCGGTGCTATTTGCGCCAGAACCATAAAGACTTAATACAATGGCACCTCCAAAGCCTAATAAAACCCCTAAAACTTTAATAAGTGTTAGTTTTTCGGACAAAAATACCGCAGATAATAATAATACAATTATAGGTGCGGTTATCATAATTACTGAAGCGTTTATTGGTGTGGTATATTCTAAACCTTTAAAAAATGTTAGCATATTTAGTGCAATTCCAAAAAAGGAAGCAAAGACGAAAGTTTTAAAATCTTTACGATCAATTTTTTCGTTTTTAGTGAATAAACTTACCAACCAAAACAATGCTGTAGCACCAATTATACGCACTAAAATAAACCCAAAAGGTTTAATTAAGCCTTGCGAAATAATCCCTTTTGCAAAGGTAAAGGTTAGTCCATATAACAACTGAACTACAAAAACGGCAACTAAAGCAAAGGTTCTGTTATTCATTTAAAAAAGCTTTAGCGTTTTCTACTGTTTTTTTAGAGTTTCCAACAAAAATGGTGTCGTTTAACACTAAAACTGGTCGGCTTAAAAAAGTATAATGTTCTAAAATTAACGCTTTAAAGTCAGCTTCTGTTAAGTTTTTGTTTTTAAGGTCACGTTGCTTGTATATAGTCGCACGTTTGCTAAATAAAGCTTCATAACTACCAGCTAAATCTTTCATAGCATCTAACTGCGCTTCGGTAATCGCTTCGGTTTTTATATTTTGAAGGGTTACGTTTTCCGGTAAGTTTAATTCGTCTAAAATACGCTTACACGTTGAGCAAGATTTTAAGTAAAAAAAGGTCGTCATAGCTATGATTATTTGTGTTCAATTTTACGTTACAAAGAACGTATTATTTTAATTAATCTTCGGCAATTATTTTAGCATTATGCTTCACTGTAAAATTTAAAGAATTGGCAATAAAACACATCTTGTTAGCATCGTTGTGTAAAGTTTCTGCTTTGGTAATCATACTGCTATGTGTTACGGTAATTTTTGGCTGTAAAGTAATGTTAGAGAATTTTCCGCTACCGTTTTTAGTTTCTTCCATTTCGCCTAAAGCAACATCGTTATAACTTGTAACCACAATATTATTTGTGGTGCATAAATGCAAATACCATAACATATGGCACGAACTTACAGATGCCAACAGTAAATCTTCTGGATTATAACGCGTCGCATCGCCTAAAAAAGTAGGATCACTGGAGCCTAAAATTTCACTGGATTTTCCGTTACTATTAATGCTATAATTTCGGTTGTAAGACTTATAATTTGTTGTGCCTTCACCTTCATTTCCAGTCCAATTAATTTGTGCTTTGTAGTGGTGTTTTTTCATTTTTAAATCGCGTTCAAAAAGATTTCAGCTAAAATTAAACGATTTGTTTGACTTTATTTTTAGTTTTATCAAAAAAATAAAACTTATGGATTTCAATTTTGATGTTACGCTTAAAAACAGAGCTATTTTTAAAATGTTTTTAGAGACAATTAGCTTAGAAAATTTAAATAAAGTGCCAGAAGGTTTCAATAATAATATTTTCTGGAATGTTGCACATACAGTTGTAACTCAGCAATTATTGGTATATAAGTTATCTGGTTTAGAATCTTGTTTAACCGATGAGTTTATTGATAAATACAAAAAAGGGACAAAAACAGAACACATAGCCACTCAATATGAGGTCGATTTTGTAAAAAGTATGTTGTTTTCTCCGGTTGAAAAAACACAAGAAGATTATAAAAATGGTGTGTTTAAATCTTACAATGAATACACTGTAAGTACAGGAAGTACATTAGTAAATGTTGAAGGTGCAATTGCATTTAACAACTTTCACGAAGGCATTCACTTAGGCTATATTTTAGCGCAACGAAAAGCTTTAGGTTTATCTTAATTAATAAGCCAAATACTTGTTTACTTTAGTAAATGGGATTAAACACTCTATAAAATCATTATTAGGTGTTTGATAAAATAATATTAACCCAGACTCATTATAACCCAAATGATCTGGGTTTTTTAATGCGCCATTATCAGTTTTAAAGTCGTCTAAAGTAAAAGAACTTGAGTTAAGTTCTTTTACCAAATAGCTTTTTAAAACGGTTTTAAAATTGGCTTTGTCCGAAATTAAATCGTCGTAGTCTAAAAGTTTCCCTGTGGCTTTATCAAAATTTAAAAAGCTTAATTGTGTAATTGGTTTTACGCCACCAGTATTTATGGTTGAGCTCATTGCAAATGAAATTACAAGTTCGTTTTGGTAAGACAATTCGCCATCTACAAATACTTCCCAGTTAGGTAATTCGCCTAAAAGATTTTCGTCTAACTGATTTTTAAAATTAGTATAACTGGTATTAAAAGCTTCTGCGGAACCTTCAATAGTTGTTTCGGTACGCGTGCCAGCATCTATATGTAAGACGTCACAAGTAAAATTGGTTATTGCTGTATTAATTGTTTTGGCAAGTGTGCTTTTTCCTTCGGCTTTAGGAATGTTAATTTCAATAACAGCAATCTCTCCATTGGCATATTCGTAGTCTGAAATATCCAGAGTTTTATCCTTTTTACAAGAACTTAAAATAACTAACAGCCCAATAATGATGCTGTTTTTAAACCAAGAAGACGTGTTATTAAACATAAAGTAAAGCTGTTTATCTATTTTATACAACGAATTAAACGCTATTTTTATAGGATTCAAAATTAGATGTCTATTAAACGCATTAATTTTATGAAACTTATGAAATTTAACACAAAAACCATTCACGGAAAACAGGAATTAGATCCAGCCTACAATGCCGTAATGCCACCAATATATCAAACCTCTACTTATGCACAAACCACGCCTGGCAGACATAAAGGTTACGAATATTCAAGGTCTAAAAACCCAACACGTAATGCGTTAGAAAACGCTTTGGCAAGTATAGAAAATGGCGAATTTGGCTTAGCATTCGCATCAGGATTAGCGTCTATAGATGCGGTTATGAAATTACTAAAACCTGGCGATGAGGTCATTTCTACTAACGATTTATATGGCGGAACTTACCGATTGTTCACCTCGGTTTTTGAAGCTTTTGGGATTAAATTTCATTTTGTTGGTATGGATAATGCCAGCAATATTGAAGCTTACATTAATAAAAACACAAAGCTTATTTGGGTTGAAACACCAACAAACCCAATGCTTAATATTATAAATATTAAAGCAACTGCGAGTATTGCCAAAAAACATAAGGTGTTATTAGCGGTAGATAATACGTTTGCAACACCATATTTACAATTGCCATTAGATTTAGGTGCAGATATTGTAATGCATTCTGCTACAAAATATATTGGCGGACATAGCGATTTGGTTATGGGTGCATTAATTGTAAAGGATGAAGCTTTAGCCAAACGTTTATATTTTATACAAAATTCAACTGGTGCTATTTGTGGTCCGCAAGATGCTTTTTTAGCATTACGTGGTATAAAAACCTTGCACGTTCGTATGCAACGCCATTGTGAAAATGCTAAGACTGTAGCCGAATTTTTAGCGCAACATCCAAAAGTTGAAAATGTGTATTGGCCAGGATTTGAAACGCATCCTAATCACGAGATTGCTAAAACGCAAATGAAAGATTTTGGTGGTATGGTATCATTTTCTACCAAAGGAAACAATTACGAAGAAGCGATTAAATGTGTGGAGCAATTAAAAATATTCACTTTAGCAGAATCTCTTGGTGGCGTAGAGTCTTTAGCTGGTCATCCTGCGAGTATGACGCACGGAAGTATTCCAAAAGAAGAACGCGAGAAGTTAGGTATTACCGATGCTTTAATAAGACTAAGTGTTGGTATTGAAGATATAGACGATTTAATTGAAGATTTAGCACGTGTTTTGGGTGAATGAATTTGTTTTTTTCGGCAAAAAAGCACTTAAACGAGTAAAACAACTGTTTAACAATTAAATTATAGTTAATGCCTAAATTCATTTATATTAGCATAACCATAACATAAGTAGGTTAAGTTAATGGTAGATTTGGGGCAAAAAAGGTGAATTATATTCACCTTTTTTATTTTTATAAACGTTCCAGTTTTAAAAAACATCAAATCTAAAACTCACGATTTTTATCCTGATTATTCAATTTTTCTATTCAAATAGCGGTATTTTAGCGATAAAAAGTACTTTAAACGATTAAAATCACTGTTTGACAATTTTATTACCTTTTAAAACAAAACTCTATTATATTAGAGGAACCATAACACAAGTAGGTTAAGTTAATGGTAGATTTGGGGCAAAAAAGACGGATTAATATCCGTCTTTTTTTCGTTTACACTATTATTGATTGAATAATTTGAATTCTACACGTCGGTTTAATGTTCTGTTAGAGGTAGAATTATTTTTGGTAAGGGGGAATTTTGCACCAAAACCAAACCATTTTATTCTAGATGAATTTAAACCTTTTTTTATAAGATATGTAGCGACAGCTTTTGCTCGTTGTAAGGATAACTCATTATTTCTTTTTATAGTACCTATATCGTCTGTATGTCCATAAATTTCAATAGTTAGCTTTGGTTTATTTTGTAGTTGATTATACAGTTTGTCCAATTCTGTGATAGCGTTTTTTATAAGGTGTGCTTCGTTAAAATTAAAGAGTAATGTTTTAAAAGTGTATTTTGTTTTGGTCTTGTAGCTCTTTGTTTTAATTGGTGTAATAGAAATATTGTCTATATAGTAGTAAGATTCAAGTGGAAGAAAAGACTTGCTTACTTTTATTTTTTTTGTCTTAATATCAGAATTAAAATTACCAATACATAAGTAGGTTTCAAAACCACTTGCTTTAAACGTTTTTTCTAACGTCATCCAGTTGTCTTTTACTCTAAAGCCAGGTTTGTATAAAAACGGAAGATGAGTGAAGGTGACATTTTTTGCTTTTAAATTGTTGAGGTTTATATTTACTTCGTGATTTAATTGTAAAGCATTTTCTAATAATACTACCGATAATTCATTGACCGCATAATTAGCTTTATCGGCTAAACTTATACGAGCTTTAATAGTATAGTATGTCCCTTTTGTTAAAGGTGTTTTTAACTCACCTTGTAAGTATTCTCTATAGTTAGGTAAGGTATTGTGTTTGTTTTCGTAATAAGTGACAATGCCTGCATAAGCTTTTTTATGGTGTGGCTTTTGTATACCATGCGGATTCATATCGCCAAATCTTGCACTGCACCTACTGTAATAATCGCTTGTGCCATTTGTTGGTGTCGACCAAAAAGTAACATTGTTATTAAAATCGCCGTGAGTTGTTGGGCAAAAGTCAGAGTTTTCAAAACTTGGGTTTTTTACTAAGTTTTGAGCCATCAATAAAGGTGTGCATAACAGGAAGAGTATAACAAATCTCATAATTCAATTAATTTAAAGTTTACTCGTCTATTTAATGAGCGATTTTTATCAGTGTTATTTTCTACAACAGGTTGTTCAGCGCCAAAACCAAAAGATTTAATGTGATTTTTGTCTAATCCCTTTTCAATTAAATACTTTGAAACCGCTGTAGCACGTTGTTGGGATAACTCTTTATTTCTAGATTTTAACCCAACATTATCAGTGTGGCCATAAATTTCAATGCTTAATTCTGGATGTGTTTTTAAGTGAGCGCCTAATTTATCTAGTTCTTCAATAGATTGATCTAATAAAACGGCTTTATCAAAATCGAATAGCACATTTTTAAAAGTGTAGATTTTTTCTGGTTCTAATATGGTAATTTCTTTAATTATCGGGTTTAGTGGTTTTATAGAAATAGCATCAATGTAATAATACGCAAACGCCTTTTTAGGTTTTGTTTTCTTTCCGAGTAATTCTATAGTTTCGTTTGCTTTGAAATTCCCTATGATAAAAGATTTTTCAAATCCAGAGGCTGTAATATTTTGAGATAATTTCACCCAAGTTTTTTCATTTGTCATAAAACTGTCAATTTTAAATTGATGCAGTTCTGTTTTTTCTTTATCGTTTTTACGTTGAGAAATCACATAGTCATCTCGCCTTTTTATAGATTTTTCAGAAAACAGAATGTGAAAGTCTTTAATAGAATGTGTTGCTTTTTCTGCTTTACTTATCCAAAATGTAATGGTGTAATCTTGTCCAGTATTTAAACTATCTATTAAATTACCTTGAATGTATTCTCGGTAATTATCGTAAGAATACACATAAATTCCAGCATAGGATGTTCCGTGATGCGCTTCTTGATAGCCAAATTCATTTTTGTAGCCAACTCTATTACTGTCTTTATTGAATAGGTCGGTAGTTCCTAGATTAGGTGTTTCCCAATGAATTACATGACTATTAAATTGACCTCTATTGCCTGGTTTTCCTAAAAGATTCTCAAAACTTGGACTTTTAACTAGGTTTTGAGCAGGAAGAATTTGGTAAAAAATAAATGTTAGTAGGAGTAGGTTTGGTTTCATAAAATAATTAACGAGACAAAACAGAAATTATTCTTTTAAGTCACGCAATTTTAATTGTAAACTAATATTACCTTGCCATTCGTTTTCATCAACAGAATACACCGATTTGAAACGTTTTTTATCTTCTATTAGATGTAATTTATCACCTAAATTAAAACCAATACAAGTAATTTGATTGTTGGTGGAATTATCTTTAACTGAAATGCGTAAATGTGTTTTGTCTTCGCCAACACACTTGCCATAACCGGTATCGTATAAGTTTTTACTCATAAAAACTGGCGACATATTTCCTGGTCCAAATGGCGAAAATTGTTTCATAATACGCATAAGTTTATCATTAACATCTTTTAATTCAATTTGGCCATCAATTTTAATTTCTGGTGTCAATAAGTTTTTAGGAATGGTGTTTTTTACTTCAGCTTCAAAAGCATCTTTAAAAGCTTGGTAGTTTTCTTTTTTTATGGTTAATCCTGCAGCATATTTGTGGCCACCAAATTGTTCAATATGTTTGCTACATGCTTCCAAGGCATTATAAACATCGAAACCTGAAACCGATCGGGCAGAAGCGGCTAAATAGTCGCCACTTTTAGTAAATACTAAAGTTGGACGGTAATAGGTTTCTATGAGTCTAGAAGCCACAATCCCAATAACACCTTTATGCCAGTTTTTGTTATAAACAACAGTAGTAAAGCGTTCCTGTTCTTTTTGTTCTTCAATTTGCTGTAAAGCTTCAATAGTAATCTGTTTGTCGGCATCGCGTCTGTCGGAATTAAAGGTTTCTATTTTACCGGCATATTGTTCGGCTAAACTATTGTCGGTTTGTGTTAATAAATCTACAGCATAAATACCGTGTTTCATGCGTCCTGCAGCATTTATACGTGGTGCAATTACAAAAACCACATCGGTAATGGTTAAGCTTTGTTTTTTAATTTGATTTATAATCGCTTTAAAACCTGCTCTTGGATTTTGGTTAATGACTTGCATTCCAAAATAAGCTAAAACTCTGTTTTCTCCAGTTATTGGAACAATATCGGCGCCAATTGCAGTAGCGACTAAATCTAAATATGGGATTAAATCTTCAATGGTTTCATTTTTGGTTGTAGCTATGGCTTGTATTAATTTAAAACCTACACCGCAACCGCATAATTCGTCGTATGGATAATTGCAATCGTCTTGTTTTGGATCTAAAACAGCAACAGCATCTGGAATGTTTTTTCCAGGTCTGTGGTGATCGCAAATAATAAAATCGACACCTTTTTCTTTGGCATAAGCCACTTTTTCTATGGCTTTTACACCACAGTCTAAAGCAATAATTAAGCTGAATTCATTATCGTGAGCAAAATCTATCCCTTTATAAGACACACCATAACCTTCTAAATAACGATCTGGTATGTAACTGGAAACGTTTTCGAAATGCGTTTTTAAGTAGCTTGACATTAATGCTACCGAAGTCGTTCCGTCCACATCATAATCGCCATAAACTAAAATACGTTCGTTATTTTTTAAAGCCGTTTCAATACGATTTACTGCTTTTTGCATGTCTTTCATTAAAAAAGGGTCATGCAAATGGTCTAAGCTTGGTCTAAAAAATGTTTTAGCATCATCATAAGTTTCAATACCACGTTGTAATAATAATGATGCAATCGTGTCATCAATATTTAAAGTGTCTTTTAAATGATTTATTTTTTCGACTTCAGGTTTTGCTTTTAGCGTCCAGCGCATGCTTTTTTGTATTGAAAGATTAAAGAGTAAATGAAATGTCTAAGTC
>DAISIZ010000058.1:12252-13439 GCA_036821745.1 Aurantibacter sp.
AAAAAAGTTTCAATAGTAACATCGGCAAACTGACGAAACATTTCTAAAACGCCACAATACTTTTCAACCGATAAGTCAACTGCTTTTTGAAGCTTTTTTTCATTTAAATCATCGCCATAAAAATAAAAACTCATCGTTACCTTATCGTAATATTTAGGATGTTCACTGGTTAAATTGGCATTGGTTTCAATTTTAAATGTATCGACTTCTAATTTCATTTTTTTAATTAGTGCGGCTACATCTAAGCCAGAACAACCTGCTAATCCAGAAAGCATTAAAGCTTTTGGACGGTAACCTTCACTTTTTCCGCCATTTTCTTCGCTTGCATCAATAAAAAGATTGTGTCCAGATGGATTGGTGCTTTCAAATTTCATGTCGCCCAACCAAGTTGTTGTTGTATGATTTGTCATGGTTATAAAATATTTGTTTCTTGTAGGGGAAATTACAAGAGTTATGTTGAATTGTCTTTAACGACTTAATAAACTCAAAAATACTATTAATAACTTTAAAAATATAAACTAATGCCATTAGTAACGCCATTAACTGCGGATCACGATCCGGAAACAAGAAAATTAGCCGAATTTTTTAATGAGACTTTAGGATTTTGTCCAAACTCGGTATTAACTATGCAACGTAGGCCAGCCATAAGTAAGGCTTTTATAAATTTAAATAAAGCGGTTATGGCTAATGAAGGTAAAGTGACTTCGGCTTTAAAACGTATGATTGCTTGGGTAAGTAGTAATGCTACAGGTTGTCGTTATTGCCAAGCGCATGCTATTCGTGCTGCCAAGCGTTATGGAGCAGAACAAGAACAATTAGATAATATTTGGGAATACAGAACACATGCTGCTTTTAGTGAGGCAGAACGAGCGGCTTTAGATTTTAGTTTAGTGGCTAGTCAAGTTCCTAATGCTGTAGATGCAACGATTCAAAAACGTTTACACGAACATTGGACAGAAGGAGAAATTGTAGAAATGTTAGGTGTTATTTCTTTATTTGGTTATTTAAACCGTTGGAATGATTCTATGGGGACAACTTTAGAAGGCGATGCCATAGAAAGCGGTAATGAATATTTAGGTAAACATGGTTTTGAAGTAGGTAAACATGTTTAGAGCGCTGATTTATAGATAGGTAATTCCTACACTTTAGTAGGATTTAAAACGCTATAAAAATGAATGCTTATTCAC
>DAISIZ010000059.1:0-9984 GCA_036821745.1 Aurantibacter sp.
GGGATCTATATTTACCTAAAGGTTTCAGAATCTTTGTAAAGGTTGTCTTTTATATTCGCAAAAAAGGATGCCACTACTATCACTAACGCGAGTTTCGTTATTATAAGATAATTTTGAGGTTGGATTTTGGTTATTGTAAATTTGCTTGTCGATATTAGTTGCAAAATTAACGCTAACGAGTTTTATAATTATTCTTATTGGTTTCTAATACTAAAAGAAATATTTTATTTTTAATAATTTTTTTTATTAAAGTTATACTTGACAAGTCTCAAATAAATTATATTTGTAAAAAAAGCCCACTTTACAAAGTGAGCTTTTAAATTTCTTATCGCTTAATTTCTCTGAATACCGCGATTAGAAGTATTAAAGTAATTACTTCTTCCATTTTATTTGGAATTAAAGAGATTATTAAGGGTTTAAATGTTGCAGCATTTAAACCTTTTTCATTGATAGCGCAATGCCTTTATCGAGACTGTATTACTCCTGCTTAACAGACGATTAAAAGGTAGAATTAAAGGTTTATTTTAAAAAGATGTTTTTGTAAACATTTTGTTCGAGTTCTTAACAAGGTTTAAGATAAATCTTACTTTTTAAAAATAAAAAAAAAGACGTAAGAAACTGATTATCATTTTTTTTTAAAAAATTACAAAACTTGGAAAGAGTTATAAAACAAGAAAAAGTTAATTTATGCCAAATAGATATCTATTTTTCATTTTGAACTATTGTTATAACACTTTTAATGTGATATCTCCATACGTCGATATGACTAATTAAAGAATGTTTAGTATTTCTTCAATTCCATAATTTTACCATCAAACTCACCGTAAGTATAGTATTTAATCCAGTCGCCTAAATTAATGTATTTAGAGCTTTCTGAGACGTTTATATCTAAAGGTAAATGTCTATGTCCAAAAACGTAATAATCGCGATGTTGTTGGCTTTCTTTACGTTTACAATATTGTACTAACCATTCGTTGTCTTTGCCTAAAAACTTAGCGTCGTCATCGCCAGAAATAAGTTTGTTTTTCACACTCATATATTGAGCTAATTTTACACCAATATCTGGATGTAACCAACCAAACAACCATTTACTAAACGGATTGGTGAAGACTTTTTTCATGCGTTTATAGCCTTTGTCTCCTGGACCTAAACCATCGCCATGACCTATTAAAAAGGTTTTGTTGTTAAACGTGAAGTCTTTGGGTTTATGAAAAACCTCAATATTAAGTTCGGTTTTAAAGTAGTCGCGCATCCATAAATCGTGATTTCCTACAAAGAAATAAATAGGAATACCTGAATCTGAAATTTCGGCAAGCTTACCTAAAGTTCTGGTAAAGCCTTTTGGCACTACAGTTTTATACTCAAACCAAAAGTCGAATAAATCGCCTAACAAGAAAATAGCACCTGCATCTTTTTTGATGTGATCTAACCAAGCTACAAACTTTTTTTCGCGCGGTAATGACTGTTCCATAGTTGGTGCGCCTAAATGATTATCGCTTGAAAAATATACTTTTTTGCCTTCTGGTAATTGCATGTGGTAAATATAGGGATTCTGTATAAATTTAGATTTTTAGACCGCTTCGCTGTTAGAGACAAGATACAAGACTTGATTAGTATCAATTGAAACTTAAATCTCGCGTTAAGGATTACTCTTGCATTTCTACTTTAATTTAAGAAGTCGTGAATACTTCGTATTTGTAGCATTTGTTTGAAATACTTTTGGTGAGATAACACCAAAAGATTGAGTGCGGAAAGCCTGACCGTAAGTCTGATTTTTCTTCAGGGTTTTGGTAACGCCATACTACTCGTTATCTGATGCGAACCACTGTGCGTAACTGCTATCTGTCTCTTGTAATTTTAACGAATGTAACTTTATGTTATTTGGTAAACGGTCATTAATTTTCTTTGCAAAATCTATAACCATCATTTCACTGGTTGGCTGATAGTCTACTAAAAGCACACAATGTCCACGGTCTTTTAACTCTTTTGCTAACTCGACGTGTGGCGTATTTTTATTGAAAACGGTAGCGTGGTCAAAAACATCGACAATCTCTTCTTTCACGATTTTTTTAAGGTCGGTAAAGTCTATAACCATACCAAACTTCACGTTTGTTTTGTCGGTTATTGGCGTACCAATTACGGTAACGGCCAATTTGTAACTGTGTCCGTGTACGTTTTTGCATTTACCGTCATAACCGTAAAGTGCGTGACCTGTTTCGAAAGAGAATTTTTTTGTGATGCGAATATTGCTCATGTCGCTGTTATTTTTTGGATTACAAAGGTAGGTAATTATCGTCTTCTGTTACGGTTGTAAACGTAAACTATAATTAAAACGAGTGCTAAAACGGCGAATAATGAATTTCCCATGGGTTTATTGTGTGATTAATGGTTTAAAATCTTGCCTAAATTTAAGAATTAATGGTAAACCGCGCGCTATCATCCATAAAGTAAATGCAATAAAAATAGCGTGAAGTTTAAAATTGAAATAATCGAATAACATTAATGTGGGTAAAAAAACCAAAAAGGTTGAGCCTAAAAGGACGTTTCGGAGGTATTTCATTTTACCTAAACCTTTAAACATACCATCAAAAATAAAGGCTAATGCCGCTATGGGTTGCATAGCTAATACCAACCAATAGACGTCATTAAATTCTTGTAAAACATTGGTAGCTTTTGTAAATATCAATCCCACATACTGATAGGTAATAAAACCTATTGTTGCTAAAATTAAACCTACTATGATTCCGTATTTAATAAGTTTTTCGCTTAGTATTAAAAGTCCATTGTAGTCTTTTTGACCATATAGTTTTCCTGATAAAATATTACCTGCACTTGCGTAACCATCTATTATGAAAGCGCCTAAAAACCATAAGTTAATGGCAATAGTATAAGCGGCAATGTAATTTGCGCCATAACTGGTGGCATAACTTGTTGCGAAATATAATGCGGCATTTAACGCTAAAGTTCGGACAAATAAATTAAGTATCATATAAATGAAATCCTTAATTTTTGGGTTAAATGGCAATTCTAATTTTAAGCGTATTGGTGTTTTTTTATACATAAAAAGCAATGCTAAAAATGCCATTATTGCTTGGGAAATAACACTGGCATAAGCCGCGCCTTTTATATGATACGCTTCAATAAGGTTTGGAATCCCATTAACTAATACAATATCTAACACTACATTTAGTACTGCGCCTATAATTGCGATTAGCATTGGATAATAGGTGTTTTGTAAACCTCTAAATACACCAAATACAGCGATAACAAAAAGTGTGAATGGGAAGCCAAATACACGGATTTTGTAATAATCTATAGTGTAGTCTAAGACTAAATTTTCGGCATTATAAAATTGAAAAATATGATTTGATAAGGGATAACTTATGGCGATAATTAGTAGTCCTAAACTGGTAATAATTACTATGGCTTGTGCGGGCAAGTTTTTAACGCTTTCTAAATTATTGCTTCCGTAAGCTTGCGATAATATTGATGAAATAGCGCTTCGTGTTTGTCCTAAAACCCATATTAGCATCGATAAAAAGGTTGATACAACACCAACTGCAGCTAAACTTTCGGTCGGGTTTAGGTCTACATTACCAACAACTGCAGCATCGGTTAAGCTTAATAATGGTTCTGAAACGCCAGCAATTAATGCAGGAATTGCCAGTTTATTAATGTTTTTTAAAGATAACGCGTCCGTTTGCATTAGAAATTTGGTGCTTTCAATTCATTTTCGGTAAAAGGAAGTTCTTTATTATAAATTTCTAAAATCAAGTTTTTTAACTGAATTTCAAATTCGTCTAAAATGTCCTTAGTTATCGTATCATCATATTTTCCGTGACCGATTTTCTTTTGAAATGGCAGGAAACCTTCGGCTAAATTTTTAAAGGAAATAATCCCTGCTTTTAATGGTAATTGCGATTTACCAGATTGAAAACGCATATACGCGTAAGCTAATATTTGAAATGGTTTACTGTATTTGTCAAAATCACTTAAAATTAAATCCCATTCGCTTACACGAACTTTGTCTTGTGTGACTTTTCCTGTTTTATAATCTATAATTCGGATTTGACCATTAAACTCGTCAACACGATCGACCATTCCTTTTATTTTAACTGGTTGGTCTATACCTTCAATCTTTATGAGAGTTTCTTCATTATCTTCTAAAGCGATAATTCTAATGGTGTTTCCTGCTTTTAATTGAGCTATTTCATAGTTTAAGAAGTTTAATACATAGCGTTTAGCAACTTCAAAAATGATAAGGTTTTTACCTGTGCTTACATCACCATTTTTATAAACGATTTCAAAGTATTTTAAAACAGTTTTATCGATTTGTTTTTTGAAGCTTTGAACGTCATCAACTGATATCAACTTGCCTATAAATGGCGTATATAAAAATTCTAAAGATTCGTGAACAATGGTTCCTAAAGTATTAGCGGCAACTGTTTCTTCTACTAAGTCCGTTGCTTTTACACCTAATATTTTATCGTAATAAAAGTCTAATGGGTTACGCACGTAGTTGGTTAATGACGACGGCGAAAATCCTTTTTGACCTAATTGTATTATCTTTTGTTGAACCGTTTCCGTTTTAGGAATGACTTCCAATTCATTTAAATAGGTCGGTATATCGGCGGAAACAATTTGCTGTGTGATATTATGAATGTTCTCTGTTTCTAATTGTTGTATAAATCGGCTTTTCTCGCCACCATTTAATGCATCCATTTCGGTATTGTAAATCACATATACTTTTTTAGCACGTTGTATTAAGTGGTAAAAGTGATAGGTGTAAATGGCATCTTTATCATTGTAGGTTGGTAGGCCGTATTCAATTTTTAAGTCGAAAGGAATAAAGGAATTATTAGACTTCCCTGCTGGAAGAATTCCTTCGTTAACTGAAGTAATAATTACGGTTTCGAAATCTAACACACGAGATTCTAACATTCCCATAATTTGTAAACCTTCAAAAGGTTCTCCTTTAATGTCTAAAGTTTCAGTGCTTAGTAATTCTTTAAATAGTTGAAACAAAGTTTCAGTATTTTGAATGTGTTTGAAGCGTTTGTTTAAGGCTTCTAATTGCGTGAAAATTACATCAAACTTAAATAGGTATTCTAAGTCTAATTGCTTGTTTTTAGTTTCTTTTAATGGTAATTTGATTTCTTGAATAATATATTTTAATGCTTTTAAAGCATCAGTAACTGTTTCCCATTTTGAGAACAATGTTTTAATAAGGATTTCATCACCAGGAAATAATAGTTCTAATTCCTGATAAGTAAAGTTGACTTTATTGTCTTTGTTTAAACGCTTTATTTTAAGTTTTACATCGTTATGTTTAAAAATGGGTTGTATGTAACTATTGGTTAATACGGTGATGACATCTTTAAAATATAAACTATTTGCCTTTGTTTTATTAAGTTGAAAAAACGTTTCAAATATATTTGACAATGGTGCTAATTGCAAAGGTAATCCCATTGTGATGTTGCAATTATCGACTTGATTAGGTAAGGAGTTTAATACGGGTAATAACAAATTTTCATCACTTAAGACTAATGCTGTATTGGCAAATGTATCTTCTTTGTTTTCTTCTGATTTTTTGGTTTGGTTTTTTGCAATTGCATCTAAAATATTAGCGACCACTTTAGATTGTGCTACACTTTTTTGTGTTCCAATAATTTCAATGTCTTTTGGCGTGGTATAAGTATTTTTTAATTGCTCTATACTTACTTTATCTATTAAGCCATTTTTGTGTAATTGTCTTAAAAACTTACCTGAAGCATGATGTTTATTCTCGAAAAAATAATGATCTAAATCCCATAGAATAATGCCTTTATCTGAATTTTTAAAACTTTTAAATATTAATTCTTCACAAGTATTCAAGGCGTTAAACCCAAGAAATACGTGTGTTTCATTTGTTTGTTCTTTATAAGCTTCTATGTTGTCTTTAGCTATTCTATACACCAAACCTTGATATCCTAAACCTTGATTCAGTAAACGCTCTTTTAGAGTCTTATAATAAGTGGCTATGTACTTCCAAAACACCAAATAATTAGAGACTAAGTTTGTTTTGTCATCTTGCACTGACCAATGTTCGACTTCTTTAACAGATGTTAAATAATTAAAAATATCATTTCCATCTATATCATAACGATCAACTTCATTAAAATCTTGAAGTAGAATTTGCCCCCATTTACAAAACACATCAAAAGGTTCTATGGACGCTTTTGGCGTTAGCTCTAAATAAATGCTATAGAATTGAAATAAGACCTCTGTATTGCTAATTGGAGTTAATTGACTGACTTGTTCAATAAACTCTTCTATACTTAAAATTTGAGGCGATATAATGGTTCTATCCAATCCCTTTACTAATTCTTTCTTGAAGAATAGTCCAGCACGTTTACTTGGAAGTATAAATGTATAGTCATTAATTCGTTTTAAGTCTATTGAATTTAAAACATCTTGAAGGAAAGTAGTCATAGGTATAAAAATAAAAAACGCTTCGGTTTCCCGAAGCGTTTTTAAAACTTATTTGTAATTAAAGTTTAAACTTAGTTCTTAAGTTTTACTTCAACACGTCTGTTGTTAGCTCTTCCAGATCTTGTTTTGTTAGAGTCAATTGGATTAGCCTCACCAAAACCAGAAGAAGTTAATCTTGCAGAGTTGATTCCGTTTTCTACTAAGTAAGTTTTTACTGCAGCAGCACGAGATTCAGATAAACGTTGGTTTAATTTGTTACTTCCAACGCTATCAGTGTGACCTTCAATTGTAAAGTTAGCTTCTGGGTATTCTTTTAAGATTGCAGTGATTGACTGTAATACAGAGAAAGTTGCTTTTCTGAAGCTTGATTTTCCAGAGTTAAATAAGATTGTTTTAGCATAGCTGTTTAATTTAGCTAATACTTCAGTAGTTGGCACTACTGCTTCAGGACATCCGTTGTTAGCTACTGTTCCAGCAACTTGAGGACATTTGTCATCTTTATCTAATACGCTATCTCCATCAGCATCTGGCCAAGGACATCCGTTGTTTGCTGCAGGACCTGCAACATCAACACATTTGTCATCTTTATCAGCAACACCATCTTTGTCAGCATCTGGACAACCAGCTAATTCTTTTAAACCTTTTACAGTTGGACAAGCATCGTTGTTATCAGAAACACCATCCATATCAGTATCAGGACATCCGTTAAACTCAGCTAAACCAGCTTCGTTAGGACAAGTATCTTTAGCATCTTCGATTCCGTCACCGTCAGTATCAGGACAACCGTTAAATTCAGCTAAACCAGCAACTTCTGGACAAGCATCATCTTTATCGTAAACACCATCACCATCAGCATCTTTACCACCAAACTTAACAGCAAATTTAGCTGAATGTTGGAAATGCTTAGTTAAGTAATCCTCGAAAGAATGCTTATACTTAGTCTCTAAAGAGATACCAATGTTGTCGTTAAACCAGTAAGCTAAACCAATAGAACCGTTTAAAGTTCCAGCACCTACTAAGTTATCTCTACCTTCATTAGAAGAAAATGTATTGTAAGGACCTTCTTCTAACCAAGTGTAACCACCTCCAATACCAATTGTTGGATCGATACCTTTGATTTTAACTAATTTTTGAACCAAGTTACCAAAGTGGTACTTAACGTTTGCGTCTAAAGCATAATAGCTTAAGTCATTAACAGCAATACTAGGATTAGTAGTGTTGTCTTCACTTTGTCCCCATTTCTTAATTCTGTTTACAGAACCATTTGCTTCAATAGAGAAGTTGTTTTTTAAGTATCTAGAAACAGATACAGTAGATAAAGATGGTAAAATGTTCCAGTGATCTTTTACATTGTAAAACTCATCAAAGTAACCACCTTGAGGTGCATCTTCTCCTACAGGGAATACATCAACTGCATTCATACCAAATGCAACAGCCCAAGGATTGTTTTCGTCTTGTGCATTTACACTGCTAAAGCTTACAAAAAGCAACAATGCTAATACTAATCTGTTAAGATTTTTCATATTCAATTAATTTAATTTTAAGTGTTAATCGTGAACAAAAGTAAGTTGTAAATTATAATTAACAAAGTTTAATGTTAAAAATATTGTTAAAACTTATAATAAATATGACACTATTATTTTATAATATCTAATTTTTTTCCAACTTTTATAAAAGCATCCACTGCTTTTGTTAGGTGTTCTTCAGTATGAGCAGCCGATAATTGCACGCGAATTCTAGCTTTTTCCTTAGGAACTACTGGGTAAAAGAATCCAATTACATAAATACCTTCTTTTAATAATTCGTTAGCCATACTTTGTGCTAATTTTGCATCGTACAACATTACAGGGACAATTGCCGAATCTCCATCTACAATATCAAAACCTGCAGCTTTAATTCCTTTTTTGAAGAAATTTGTATTCCATTCTAGTTTATCTCTAAGCGTTGTGTCATTATCTAAAAGTTCAAAAACTTTAATTGATGCACCTACAATTGCTGGAGCTAAAGAATTAGAAAATAAATATGGTCTTGATTTTTGACGTAACATATCTATAATCTCTTTTTTACCCGTAGTATATCCACCCATTGCTCCACCTAAAGCTTTACCTAAAGTTCCAGTGATGATATCAATACGACCCATAACACCTTTATCTTCTAAAGTACCGCGACCAGTTTCACCTATAAAACCTGCAGAGTGACATTCGTCAATCATTACTAAAGCATCATATTTGTCAGCTAAGTCACAAATTTTATCTAATGGAGCTACTAAACCGTCCATAGAGAATACACCATCGGTAACGATAATTTTAAAACGAGCTCCTTTTTCGTTAGCAGCAATTAATTGTTGCTCTAAGTCTGCCATGTCGTTATTTTGGTATCTATAACGTGCCGCTTTACATAAACGAACCCCATCAATAATAGAGGCGTGGTTTAAAGAATCTGATATAATAGCGTCTTCTTTTCCTAATAAAGGTTCAAAAACACCTCCGTTAGCATCAAAAGCTGCTGCATATAAAATCGTGTCTTCTGTTTGGTAGAAATCTGCAATTTTAGATTCTAATGTTTTATGAATGTCTTGTGTTCCACAAATAAAACGTACTGACGACATACCAAAACCGTGCGTATCCATAGCGTCTTTAGCCGCTTGGATTACTTCTGGGTGAGATGATAAACCTAAATAGTTATTAGCACAAAAGTTTAAAACAGTTTCTCCTGTTGTTAAACTAATTTCTGCACCTTGAGGCGAAGTAATAATACGTTCTTCTTTATAAAGTCCTTCTTCTTTAATACCTGCTATTTCTTTTTGTAAGTGTTCTTTTATGTTCGAGTACATAGTTTGGGTTGTTTTTTTGCAAATTTATGGTTTTTTTAAACTTCTTCAATACTTAGTTCATCATTTATATAAACCAGTAATAATTTATTAACTTTTAA
Organism: Aurantibacter sp.; assembly: GCA_036821745.1. GTDB lineage: Bacteria > Bacteroidota > Bacteroidia > Flavobacteriales > Flavobacteriaceae > Aurantibacter. The sequence continues at coordinate 9,403 of DAISIZ010000059.1, forward strand.
TCCTGTGCCTTGTAAAGCTAATTTATAATCGTAAATCTGTTCTTTGTACTTTGGATTTTTTAAGCCAGTCTTATAATCTATAACAACGGCTTCATCATTATTTACAACAAATCTATCTGGACGCAATATTTTTTTATTCGCCGTTAAAATGTCGGTTTCATTATAAACATCAATAGTACTAGAAAAATAAGCTTCTAAGTCTTTATGATTTACAATAGCTTCAATTTTAGGTTTTAGTAGTTGGGCTTGTTCTGGTGTAATTTCACCTTTATTAATTTGATAATTTATCGCAACGTTCACATCATTTTTAGTGTAAACTCTTGCCATTATATCGTGAATGTAATTTCCTTGCTGAATCGCTTCTTCTTGTTTTGTACCCCATAAATCACCAAACTTGGTCACCATATTTATATTATGGTCTTCTTTGGCAATACTTATAAACTCGGCTAAATCATTTTCTGCGGAAGCGTCTTTAGGCTCATTATCAACCTCTTTTTCTTTTTTTTGCTGATTTGCATCACCTAAAATAATGGTGTCTTGCGATGCTAATGTGCCATCTAATTCAAATAAGTAATTATACAG
>DAISIZ010000059.1:9994-13329 GCA_036821745.1 Aurantibacter sp.
ATAACTTCTCGGATGGTCGCGTCAATGCCACATAAAACACATTTAAAGCATCTAATTCTTGTTTGGCTTTGTGGTCAATGTGAATATTGTTGGTTTCGGCAGTATAAAATTCAAAATCTTTAGAATAATCAATTAAAGATGTTGTCATATTTTTTGCCTTTTCAGAATCGATGCTTACCCATTCCTGCGGATTAATTTCTTTGTAAATATTTAAATCTACAAACGGATAAATAACCACTGGAAACTCTAAACCTTTACTGGAATGAATGGTCATTATTTTAACCGCATCGGAATCTTCCGAAGTTGATATTTTTAACTTCTTAGCATTCAAATCGAAGTAATCTAAAAACGCGACAATAGAACCGGTTCCTTTTTGTGTAAATTCTAAAACGGTTTCTAAGTAAAACTGAATGTAAGCGTTGTTATAGTTCACTAAATTAAATTGCCTCACAATAGTTTCGGCTAATTCATACAATGGTAATTGCATTAAAGCACCCACATCAAAATGGATGTTATAAGCTTCAAAAGCACTAAAAAATTCTGAAGCTTTTAAATGAATATGAGCATTGTAAAAGGTGTGTTTATCTCTAATTTCAAATTTATCGACTAAAAATCGTAAAAGTGCTAAGCGATTTTCGGCATCTTCTGGTGTTATAAAAAAGCGTAAAACAGCGTTTATAAATCGAACTTCATTCGCATTAACTAATAATAAAGAATCCGACGACGTAAAACGAATTTGATGTTCGCCTAAATAATTGGCAATCGTTTTAGCTTCATCTTTTTTGCGGACTAAAACACAAATATCTTTTAATTGATAATTTATATCTAAGCAGGTTTTTATGCGTTCTAAAACCTCTTCGGCATATAATGCTTTCCCTTCTTCTTTATTAGCGTATTCTAAAAAAGACACTTCAACACTACCTTTTTGTTTGGCGTTTATTTGTTGCGATGCACTTTGGTATAAATTCTTATACGTATTGTGACTCATAGCGTTATTGGCTACAAAGTCAAAAAAACCATTATTGAAATTTACAATCGCTTCGTGACTGCGGTAATTGGTAGTTAAGGCAATATTTTCCTTGTTTACTACAAAAGGTTCGTCTTCATTAATTAAACCTAAAAACTGTTCGGCTTTTCCGCCACGCCAACGGTAAATAGCTTGTTTGGCGTCACCAACAATCATAGCGGTGCCTTTGTTACCACTTAAATTTTCGCCACTTAAAGTGTTATTTATTAAAGGTTGCATATTTTCCCATTGCAACTGACTCGTGTCTTGAAACTCGTCAATAAAATAATGTTTAAAACGTTCGCCAATACGCTCGTAAATAAATGGCGTTGGCTGTTGTTTTATTTCATTACTAATAATGGTATTAAATTCCGAAATCAGCATTTTATTATCGTCGGCTTTAATTTGAGTTAACACTTGGTTAATACGATTTAGCAACGATAATGGCGTGATGTTTTTGTAAATAGCCGTGTAATATTTATACTGGTAATAAGCCTTTTTTATGGTTTGGTAGGCTAACAAAATTTCCGATAACAAACCATCTATCAATGCTTTTTTACCATCATCTAAAGATTTAGAATACACTTTATTCTCTTCAATATTTTGCTCTAATTTATTACTGTATAAACCATAAAACTGAAAGTTATGCGCTTTCTCAAAATGCGAAAACAACGTACCTTGCGAAAAATCCTTCTTCTCTAAACCTTTAGCGTTAAAAGTCTCTAAAATAGCTTTCGATGTTTTTTCAACTAAAACCTTATACGTTTTAATCGCTTCATAAACTTCGGTTCTAAAGACTTTAAAATCGTCAAAACTGACTTCACTTAATTTCTTTAAGGATTCCACGTGGTTTTCCTTGGTAAGTAATTCCGCAATGCCATTTAAATCTCTGGAAATATCCCAACTTTTATCATCGTCGGTTTTTTCTAAAGCAAAATTTATAAGGGTTTCCGTTAGGCGTTTATCAATTCCGGCTTGCGATATTAATTGGTCTACCGCTTTTTGTAACAGTAAAGCTGTATCTAATTCGACTTCAAAATTGACAGGGATTTTTAAATCGTGCGCAAAAGTTCTAATTAAGGTATGATTAAAACCATCAATAGTACTCACATTAAGCATCGCATAATTATGTAGTATGCGATTTAAAATAAGCTTCGATTGTTGGTGTAAAGCTTCAGGCGTCACTTGTAATTCATCCACTAAAACCAAAAACATATCGTCATTAGCGGTTAAAATTCCCTCGTCCGAAAATGCTTTTAAATAACCAATAATTCTGGTTTTCATTTCACCAACCGCTTTATTGGTGAAAGTTATGGCTAAAATGTGTTTAAACGGATACGGATTATTGGCTTCCTTTTTTAATAATAAAGACAAATACACTTTTACTAAAGTGAATGTTTTTCCGCTACCAGCAGAAGCGTCGTAAATTTTAAAAGAAGAAGATTGTGACATAAATAACGTTCCGTTTTTCAAGCTCTAAAATACTTAAAAATTGAAGCGTGACGATTTATGATGTTAAAGATTTTTAAAAAATAATTTTATTCCAATTATTATTCGTTAATTTTGAAGTCATTATAATTACAAACATTAAAACAACCCAATTATGGCTTTCGAATTACCAAAATTAGACTATGCATACGATGCATTAGAACCACATATTGACGCAAGAACAATGGAAATTCACCATTCTAAGCATCATAATGGATATACAACTAAATTAAACGCTGCAATAGAAGGAACAGATAACGCTGGGAAAACTATCGAAAATATCTTAGGAAACTTAGATATGGACAACAAAGCAGTTCGTAATAATGGTGGTGGATTTTACAACCACTCTTTATTCTGGTCAGTAATGAACCCAGAAGGAAAAGGACGTTTGTCTGGTGCTTTAAAAGATGCTATCGAAGTAAAATTTGAAACAGTAGACGCTTTTAAAGATGCATTTAGTAACGCAGCAAAAACGCAATTTGGTTCAGGTTGGGCATGGTTATGTGCACACAAAGACGGAAGCGTTTCTGTATGTTCTACACCAAACCAAGATAACCCATTAATGCCAGGTGTAACTTGTGGCGGAACTCCAATTTTAGGATTAGACGTTTGGGAACACGCTTACTACTTAAACTACCAAAACAGAAGACCAGATTACGTAGAGGCTTTCTTTAGCGTAATTAACTGGAACGAAGTTGAAAGACGTTACGCAGTAGCAACAAAATAAGACCTTCTTTTACAGTAGGTATAAAAGCTCAAGACTTCGGTTTTGAGCTTTTTTTTATGGCGTTACCTAAAGGTCGTGCTATCCGTTATATCTTTTCTGCGAAGCAGTCCCAAA
>DAISIZ010000060.1:0-8169 GCA_036821745.1 Aurantibacter sp.
TTAGAATCTTTTACCGCTGTTAATACGTTTAAAAAACCGGTAACATTGACTTCATTTGTAGTAATGGGATCATTTATAGAACGTGGCACAGAACCTAAGGCAGCTTGATGTAAAACAACATCTACATCTTTCATTGCACTATTACAGGTTTCAAAATCACGTATATCACCCTCAATAAAAGTAAAGTTAGGTAATTCTAAGAAAGGTTGAATATTATGTAAATGTCCGTTAGATAAATTATCTAAAACCACTACTCTTTTAGCCTTATATTTTAACAAATATTCAGCTAGATTAGAACCAATAAACCCTGCGCCTCCAGTAATTAAAAACGTGAATTTTGAAAGATCTTGACTGTGATACTTTGTATCGAACATAAAATTATAATCTTTTATTTACTGTTGTAGCTGTTAATGTTCCCTTAACATCATACACAACCGTATTTTTTGTTTTAATTAAACTAAAGTCTAAGTTTTGAAAACTTTTGTGAGAAACTACATGAATAATAACATCATAAGCTGAAGTAATATTTTCAACTAAATCTATATTATAAATTTGTTTTACTTCAGTTTTATCTGCCCATGAATCGTGAACATCTACAGACATATTAAAAGACTTTAAACTATTATAAACATCAATAGCTTTTGTGTTTCTAATATCTGGACAATTCTCTTTAAAAGTAATTCCTAACATTAATACTTTAGCCGTTTTAACTTCAATATTATTTTTAGCCATTAGTTTTAAAACTTCAGTCGCCACAAATTCTCCCATAGAGTCATTAATGCGTCTTCCTGCTAAAATAATTTCAGGATGATAGCCTACTTCTTGAGCTTTTTGAGCTAAATAGTATGGATCTACACCAATACAATGTCCGCCAACTAAACCGGGTTTAAATGGTAAAAAGTTCCATTTGGTTCCAGCTGCTTCTAAAACATCGTGTGTATCTATATCTAATTTGTTAAATATCTTAGCTAATTCATTAACAAAAGCAATGTTAATATCGCGTTGTGCGTTTTCTATCACTTTAGCTGCTTCAGCGACTTTAATAGTTGGTGCTAAATGTGTTCCTGCTGTAATGATTGATGCGTAAAGTTCATCAACCTTTTTACCTATTTCTGGCGTAGAACCAGAGGTTACTTTTTTAATTTGAGTAACCGTATGCGTTTTATCTCCTGGATTAATTCGTTCTGGCGAATAACCTACGAAAAAATCTTTATTAAAAAACAAACCACTTTCCTTTTCTAAAATAGGAATACAAACCTCTTCAGTTGCTCCAGGAAAAACAGTCGATTCATAAATCACAATATCATTTTCCTTAAGCACTTTCCCTACAGTTTCTGACGCTTTAATTAAAGGCGTAAAAACAGGTTTCTTATTTTCGTCTACTGGTGTTGGTACTGTAATAATATAATAGTTACAGTTTGCTATATCGGACGGATTATTAGTAAGTTTTAAACCAAACTCCGAAGCATTTAAAACATCATTTAAAGCTTTAGATTCAATCTCTAAAGTGTTGTCTATACCTTTATTTAATTCTGAAACACGTTGCTGAATAATATCAAAACCTATTACGTTGTATTTTTTAGCAAATTCCACTGCTAAAGGCAAACCAACGTAGCCTAATCCAATAATGGCAATATTTTGTTTCATAAAAAGGAATTAAAAGGCTAAAATAAGGCTTTTAAACATTTATCTAAACTTTCTTGCCAATAAGGAACTTGTAAATTAAATGCTTTAGATATTTTAGCTTTATCCATCACACTAAAATGCGGTCTAGTTGCAGGTGTAGGATATGATGATGCTGGTATAGGATTAACTTTAATGGCTACATTAGATTTAGCAAAAATAACTTTTGCAAAATCATACCAACTTGCTGTACCTTCATTACTAAAGTGATACAACCCAAAATGGGTATTAGATGTTATTATTTTCACAATGGTTTCTGCTAAATCCATTGCGTAAGTTGGTGTTCCTATTTGATTATTAACGATACTTAACTCATCTCTGTTTTTAGATAAATTAAGCATACTTTTTACAAAATTACCGCCAAATTCAGAGTACAACCATGAAGTTCTAACTATGAAATGATTTGGTAAAATATTTTGAATTGCTTTTTCGCCATCTAATTTTGTTTGTCCGTAAACTGATAGCGCTTCAGTGGTATCAGTTTCAACATATGGCAAATAATGTTGCCCATTAAACACAAAATCTGTTGAAACATGAACTAACGAAATATTGTTTTCTAAACATACTTCAGCTAAATTTTTAGCACCAATATGGTTAATTAAATTGGCTTGCTCCTGTTCTTCTTCTGCTTTATCTACAGCCGTATATGCTGCGCAGTTGATACAAAAATCATAAGAATCATCTAAACGTGCTTCAATACTTTCTTTAGAAATAACATTCAATTGCTTACTATTAACAAAAGTGAATTGAAACTGGTTATTCTTACCAGAAATCACCTGTAAGCATTGTCCTAATTGACCGTTTCCACCTGTTACTAAGACTTTTTTCATTTTAAAAACAAGTCTTTAATAGTGGGTAAAATATTATCTTTTTCTGAAATTAAAAACTCACTAGAATTTAATTTCCAATCTATATTTAAGGTTTCATCATTATAGATAACACCACCTTCAGAATCTTTGTTATAAAGATTATCACATTTATAATTAAACACAACTGTCTCACTTAAAACCACATAACCGTGTGCAAAACCTCTAGGCACAAATAATTGTTTTTTATTTTCTGCAGAAAGCTCTACTGCGACATGTTGTAAAAACGTAGATGAATCTTCTCTTAAATCCACAGCAACATCTAAAACGGTTCCTTCTGTAACTCTAACTAATTTTGCTTGAGCAAATTCACCTTTTTGGAAGTGCAATCCTCTTAAAGCTCCTTTATTAGAAAAAGCCTCGTTGTCTTGAATAAAATTGACTTGTAATCCAGTTTCTTTTTCAAATCGTGCTTTGTTATAAGACTCAAAAAAATAACCACGATGATCACCAAAAACGGTTGGTTCGATTATGAAACAATCGTTTAAATTCGTTTTTGTAACTTTCATTACTCTTGTATTAAACTGATTAAATGTTTACCATAACCACTTTTTAATAACGGCGATGCTAAAGCTTTTAATTCATCCTTAGAAATATATCCCATTTTATAGGCAATACCTTCAATAGCTCCAATTTTTAAGCCTTGTCTTTCTTCTATAACCTCAACAAATTGCGAAGCTTGCATTAAAGAACTAAACGTACCTGTATCTAACCAAGCTGTTCCTTTATCTAAAATACTAACTTGTAGTTTTCCTTGCTCTAAATATGCCTTATTCACATCGGTAATTTCTAACTCGCCTCTATGACTTGGTTTTATAGATTTAGCGATTTTAACCACATCATTATCATAAAAATAAATCCCTGGCACTGCATAATTAGATTTTGGCTTTTCAGGCTTTTCTTCAATAGCTAAAGCTTTACCATCTTTATCAAAATTTACTACACCATAACGTTCTGGGTCAGTAACGTGGTAGGCATAAACAATTCCTCCATCAGGGTTATTATTCCCTTTTAATAAGGTTGATAAGCCGGTACCGTAAAAAATATTATCGCCTAAAATTAAAGCGACTTTATCGTTTCCAATAAACTCTTCACCTATAATAAATGCCTCAGCTAAACCATTTGGTCGGTCTTGCACAGCGTATTCAAATTTACATCCTAAATGAGATCCATCACCAAGTAATTGCTTAAATAATGGTAAATGATCTGGTGTAGAAATAATTAAGATTTCATTAATACCAGCTTCCATTAACGTAGAAAGCGGATAATAAATCATTGGTTTGTCATAAATAGGCATTAACTGCTTACTTAAAACTTTAGTTAATGGATGTAATCTGGTTCCAGATCCTCCAGCTAAAATAATCCCTTTCATCGTCTTCTAATTTGAATATTTATTTAAATACCAATCAATGGTTTTCTTAATCCCTGATTCAAAATTCTCATCTGCTTTCCAACCTAATTCAGTTTCAAGCTTATCAGCATCAATTGCATATCTAAAATCGTGACCAGGTCTATCTGTTACAAATGTAATTTGTTCCTTATAACTTTTAGCTACTGGTTTAAGCTCATCTAAAATAGAACAAATCGTATCAACTATATAAAGGTTGTTACGCTCGTTACGACCACCAATATTGTATGTTTCACCAGATTTACCAGTTTCAAAAACCAGTTCTATTCCTTTACAATGATCTAACACATATAACCAATCGCGTATGTTCTTACCATCACCATAAATAGGAATTTGTTCTCCAGAAATAGCTTTTCTAATTATGGTTGGAATTAACTTTTCGTCGTGTTGTTTTGGTCCGTAATTGTTAGAACAATTTGTTGTAACCACATCCATTCCGTAAGTGTGAAAATAACTTCTTACAACAAAATCACTAGCTGCTTTAGATGCACTATATGGACTATTTGGTGCATAAGGTGTTTCTTCTGTAAACAAACCTGTATCTCCTAAAGTTCCATAAACTTCATCTGTAGAAATATGATGAAATCTAGCGTGACTATAATCAGATTTATATTGGTTTGGGCCATCCATCCAAAAATGTCTTGCAACATCAATTAAATTAAATGTTCCTGTAATATTTGTATCTATAAATGCACCTGGGTTTTTAATTGAATTATCCACATGAGACTCTGCTGCAAAATGAATAACACCATCAAATTTGTGTAAGTCAAAAAGATTTTGAATTAAATCTCTATCGCAAATATCTCCTTGCACAAAAGTATAGTTAGATGCTTTAACTTCTTTTAAATTATCTAAATCTCCTGCATACGTTAATTTATCTAAATTAACAAAATTTGTATTTGAATATTTTTCAACGACATAAGCCACGAAATTGGCTCCAATAAAACCAGCGCCACCTGTAATTAATACTGATTTATTCTTCATAATTTAATGTATAATTTATTACAATTTTAGCGAAGAATACAATAATGATTAAGACAAATGCTAGTAAAGGAAAAATAATCATATATTTATTTTTCCATGATTCAACTTGATTACCAACTTCGTTAAAACTTGAAATTACGTCATAAAAAACAGCCTCTTCAACACGTTGTTCTTCCAAGGCTCTTAAATCATTTCTTAATTTTAATTCTTTTTCTAAGATTTGAAATTCTTTAGTTTCCTGTTTTTCTTCAATTAATGGCGTATCTCCAGCAGCAAAACGAATATTTGGTTGTTTTGACTCTTTTCTAATAACCTCTAAATAAACTATTTGTAACGAATCAACTTGAGCTATTTGTTCTTTTAAATTTGAAATTTTAATGTCTAACAACGTATCTCTACGTTTTTTCATTTTCTCAGAATAAGAATTACTAAACGAGGATAAAAGCCCATTTTCAAATTTTTTAAACACATTAGGCTTGTTCGCATAGGCTTCTATTTCATATATTTTACCTGAGAATAAGCTTCTATTATCAATAAAACTTTCATAATCAACAACTTCTCTAGAAATTGAATCTAACTGACCATAAAAATCTTGATATTGTAAAATGCGACTATTTTCTGTTTCAGGACCTAATTTTATTTCAAAATGATTTAACGTTTTTAGAGTCTCATCATTTACTTTAAATATCTTCTTAAGTTCTTCCTTTTTATCATTGGTTAAAAGAGCATTGTAATAAGATACATTACCAACTAATTGGTATTTAGAGTCGAATTTCGGCTCAATTAATATACTTGATTTGTAGACCTTAGGTTGTATTTTCTGCAATCCATAACCAAGCCCAGCAGAAACAATTATAATTACTCCAATAAGCTTCCAATTTAAAAATAAGGCACGTAAAACATAAATTGTACTTGTTAATAACCCTTTAAATAATTTATTAATTAGAATAAACAATTTATTGAATAGCGTACCTATGTAATTGAAAAAAACAATTAAGTCTACCTCTTCTGTGTTTGAATTGTTTTGATTTGGGTTCGAATTTTCACTCATTACTTTTATTTAAATATTTGCTGTAAAATCTTTCTTGTTATCACATATGTTGGCTTTACACCAGAAGTCCCTAATCCTCCTGAAGCCAATGTACTTCCAGTTTCTAATGGATTATCACTTGCATAATACGCATAACGTACTTTTACATTTTGGTTAATACTCTTGCGTACTTTTGATGCCGACTGTATCGCTTTTTGATAATGTGCGCCTTCCATTTCTAACCCAATCACGTGCCAAGTTGAATTGTAAAAGAATTTAAGAATATCTTTATTCTGTAAAGATGTTCCTAACACGGTTACCATAGCACCTTCATAAACTGCTAAATCATCATCTTTAAAATCTGACTTAGACAACTCATTATCAAAAGGGTAATTATCTGCTGTTCCTTCAAAAATATGTGCCGAAGGAATCATAATATCTCCTTTTCCACCTTCTAAAATCCCTGCTTTACCCATTATTGAAACCGACTCAACATCTAACAAAACCTCTTTATCAGAGCTTTGATACGGCTTTAATAATTCATCAATAGTCTCGTAAGCTTGCTCACCAAACGCATAATCCATAACAAATATAATAGGATTTTTATCCTTTTCAGCTTTTAAAGTGATATTAAGGTCTAATTTGTTTAAATCTATTCGGTTTGAATCAAAAATTTGAACATCAATGTTAGTTCCAGAAGTATCTTTTATGGCAATCATTCCATTCGCTAAAGCCTTTTTAACTACTTTATCTCTTAACTTTCCGTTGTCCTTTAAACTTAATGCTTCATAGGTATTAAAAATAGATTGTTTGGCTTCTTTTGGTAAAGCTTCAGGCGCAAACAACGTATTCATAACGCTATGTAAATTGGCACTAATAATATGTATGGGTCTGTGAATTAAATCGTGTTTTGCTAAAGTATCTTTAATTTGATCCGACCAAATTTCACCGTGAATATGATGTCCTAATCGCTCACGCAATACTTTACTAAAAGTTACAATGCGTTTTTGATTATGAGATTGCTCATTAATAGCTAACTTCCCTAACCAATAAATAATTTCTAAAAAACGTTCTGGTTTTTTATCGGTAGCAAAAGTGTCATATAAACCAGACACTTCTTTAAAGGTGTGTCCTAAGATACTTGCAACGTGAGTAATTGCTATTTCGCGGTCTTTTTTTGTAAGTTTTTTAGTGCTTAAAGTTGCGTTTTCTAACTTTTGCCAATCACGCGATGTCGTTCCGTTTTCGTCTAACAAAACACGTTTACAAATCTTATGAGATTCTATAAATAAGAATGTTAGATGCGTTAGGATATCGTAAATCTCACTTCGTCCTCGCGTAATTTCAATATTCATTTGTTCGTTATCAATACGATAACAATTACGTCGTCTTTTTTCGGGAATTATAGGAGTAAAATGTGAATTTTTATAACCTTCATCACTCGTTAAATTAATATATCGGCATTCTTCAATACCAATTGGCAAACGGTCAATCACATATTTTAAACCAACTAATTCGGTTTTATCTTCGGCAATAGAGCCATAAATTTCTGGTCTAAGGACTAATAATGCTTCTCTTAATGATTCACCTGAAACGCCCATAGGTTTGTAAAATCCACGGTTAAACAAGTGTCTCATTGTAATATATAAGCGCTCTATCGCGCCACTACTTTCTTGGGCACGTGTTCGTTTGTGCCTATTTTTATTTGGTTCCATTTAATTTGTTCGTATTCGTGTAAACGTCAATTTACAACAAATATTTTGCAAGTATGTCGGCAATTTTTCTGTCGTTGGTTAAACGAGGTATTTTATTTTGTCCGCCTAAACGTCCAACAGACTTCATATAGCCTTGAAATCCGTCCTTTCTAACCATCGTAATTTTAAGTGGTTGTAAGACTTTACCATCAATTAAATCGAAATAATAACTGTTTTGTTTTTGTAAGGCTTCGTCAATTTTTTTCGCTAAAGCTGAAGGGTTTTCCGGTTCATTTTCAAACTCAATAAACCATTCGTGATATGGTAAACCGCTTTCTGGATTTATTTGTGGTGCTACCGTAAATTCTGAAACTGTCGTTGCTACCTCATCTTCTAACGCTTCTTTTAAAGCATATTCCACTTCTTTACCAATAACGTGTTCTCCAAAGGCAGAAATAAAATGTTTAATTCGACCGGTAACAATTACACGATACGGTTTTAAGC
>DAISIZ010000060.1:8179-12898 GCA_036821745.1 Aurantibacter sp.
TTACAGTATCGCCAATGTTATAAGCCCAAAGTCCCGCATTTGTAGAAATAATCATCACGTAATTAATGTTTAGTTCTACATCTTTTATGGTGATGCGTTTTGGGTTTTCGTCAAAAAACTCATCGGTTTTAATAAACTCGTAAAACATTCCAGAGTTAAGCTGTAAAAGCATTCCGCGTTCATTTTGTTTATCCTGAAAGGCGAAAAAACCTTCACTGGCTGGATACAGCTCAATGCTATCAACACGTCTTCCAATTAAGCTTTCAAACTTAGCACGATACGGCTCGTAATTCACGCCACCATAAATAAACAGATTGAAATTCTTAAAAATATCGCCGACCTTTTTATTCGATTTTTGCTGAAGCTTTTCAAAATACATCTGAACCCAAGATGGAATTCCAGATATAATACTCATATCTTCATTTACGGTTTCTTCTACAACCGCATTCACTTTGGTTTCCCAATCTTCAATACAATTGGTTTCCCAACTTGGCATTCTATTTTTCTGAAGATAGCCAGGTACAAAATGTGCCACAATTCCAGACAAGCGTCCTAATTGAATCCCATTTTTTTCACTTAACACAGGACTTCCTTGTAAGAAAATCATTTTACCATTTACAACCTTACTATTACCGGTTTCGGCAATGTAAAGTAAAATAGCATTTCGTGCCGATTTTATATGATTAGGCATACTTTCCTTAGTTAAAGGAATGTATTTAGCACCCGAAGTTGTCCCAGAAGTCTTAGCAAAATATAACGGCTTGTTAGGCCATAAAATATCTGGCTCTCCAGCAACCATTCTATCTACATAAGGTCTTAACGCTTCGTAATCACGGATTGGCACACGTTTTACAAAATCGGTGTGAGATGTAATATTTTGAAAATCGTGGTCTTTTCCAAAAGCAGTTTTTGATGCTTTAGAAATTAATTGCTTAAAAACAGCGTTTTGTGTTTCAACTGGGTTATTTGCCCATTTATACACCGCTTTTTCTACTGAAACAGCAAAAGGTTTTGCTAAAAATGATTTTACAGACATACTATTTAAAATCGATAAAATTATTAGGATTTACAGGGTAACCATCGCTCCATAATTCAAAATGTAAATGCGGTCCAGTGGTTAAGTCACCTGTGTTTCCAGACGTTGCAATAACCTCGCCTGCTTTTACTAAATCACCTTGCTTTTTTATAAGTTTCGCGTTGTGTTTATACACCGAAATTAAAGCGTTGTTATGCTCTAAAATAATCACGTGACCAGTATCGATTGTAAAGGACGAAAAAATAACAGTTCCATCGGCAGTAGCTTTTACTGGTGCGTTTTCTGCAACAACTAAGTCTATAGCGTAATGCTTTTCTTCAACATTGAAATCTTCACTAATTGTACCGTTTACAGGCGGAAACAAAATAAGGTTTGCTGTCGTTTTTGCAGTATCAAAGACATTATATTTATCTTCTTTGTCAACTTGATCTCTTAAAATTGAATCTTGCTTATTAGGTTCTAAATTAACTTCGCTGGCTTCAATTTTTACGGCTTGTATAATAGAATCTTTACTAACGTCTTTTGCTTTAATATCGCCAGAAAGCACTTTACTTATAGACGAATAATATTTTTCATTCACATCTACAATACGTTGTAAAGAATCGGTTTTTAACGTTAAGGCAATGGCTTTTTTCTTCAAAGCTGAAGATGAATAACCAGGTATATATTCTTTTAATGGCGTAAACACAATTAACAAAGTTGTAAGCGCGACTAAAGTAATCGCTGAAAAAGTCACTAAAACAAATACATTTAAACGATTTAATCTTAGGGAAAAACGCTCTTCAAAAGTGTCCTCATTCAGTAATAATAAGCGGTATTTGCTTAATAGCTTTTTACTTATTTTTTTTCTGGTTTTCTTCTTTTTTGCCATACATCAACAAAAGTAATCATTTATTAGAAGTTCTAACTGTGCTAAAGTTAGCTTTTAAACGCTAAAATTAAAGTTTAATTATTAACTTTGTCCTTTAAATTTGAATGTTATGATTTCAGCAAGTATATTTTTAGGAATGGTTGGCCCTTGGCAAATTGCCATTATTGTGGTTTTAGTTTTACTACTTTTTGGTGGTAAAAAAATCCCAGAATTAATGCGTGGTTTAGGTAGCGGAATGAAGGAATTTAAAGACGCGAGCAAAGACGACTCTAAAGATACTGAAGAGAATAAAAGCTAATTTAATTTAGTAGTTAATCACATAAAAAAAACCAACGCAATTGCGTTGGTTTTTTTTATGGGTTATGTTTTAGGCTTTAATTTAAAATACGAAGTGATTTTATAATCGCTTCCACTTCAAACATATATTCTCTTTTGTTTACCGATGGTGCAAACACGAAACCTTCTGCCACTAAAAAACGTTTATTTTCATCGTCTCTTATTACATAAGTCACAAACGGACCAGCCATAAATGCACCTTCTACATCCCAAGTTCCTCGCATTTCAAACGATGGTTTCCCATCTAAAATAGTGGTATTAAAAAATGGCGAATATGCTTCTTCAGTTTTCATATAAGAACCATCTGTTGGACCAGGAATATGTTGTTTCCCAATACTATCTCGTACTTTAATAATTTGTTGCGGAATCGTACTATCAATTTTAAACACATTCATAGGAACCTCATATAACATCACGTTTACGGTTCCTGTATTAATGTCTCGTCTTAACCAAGAAAAATCTTTTGTGGCTTTTGCCGTTCTATAAAACGATGGATATTTTACACTTACACCTAAACTATCTTTTATAGGTTTATCATCATTTAACGATTTAGAAATTTGTCGTTGACGTTCTTTAATTTCTTCGGCTTTAAAAGCTTGTATAATTCTTTCGGCATTGTCTTTTAACGCTGAAATAATAACAGGTTCAGAATCGCCTTTTACAACCACAACTTTCTGAGGTTTTGCATAAACATTTCGGTTAATAGAAACACTTGCAGAATCGCCTTTTTCAATTTTTAAAATGATACGACTCTTCGTAGTAAAGTCTGCAAATACAGCCGTTGGAATTTGACTAATATTAAATAAAGGTTCTTTTTGAGGCAACCCTTTTACTGGCAATGCAAAAATATCGCGAATAGCTTCGCCTACAGAACCATTCCAAGATTCATTATCGATGACAACCGATAAATTATTTAGGTTTCCGTTAGAATCACTTACAATTCTATTTTTCTTTTTGTCCGAATCATTACAAGACACTAAAAGCAGTAACATAACGACTAATACACCAATTGTTTTTTTCATAATAAGCTGTTGTTTATTGAGACACTTTTAAAATTTGCCCTAATTTTAATTTTGTACTGCGAATATTGTTCCAATCTTTTAAATTTTGAACAGAAACTCCAGAATATTTTTGAGCAATGCTCCATAACGAATCGCCACCTTTAACTTTATACGTTTTTCCAAATACTGGTTTTGGGCTTGTTTTTTTCTTAGCAGAAGACTTTGAAGCCACTGGACGCCTTGAATGAATGGTTAAACGTTGTCCAATTTTTAAGTTGTTATTTCTAAGACCATTCCAACGTTTTAATTGACTCACGCGAACACCATATTTACGTGCAATTTTACCAAGGTAATCGCCATTTTTAACACGATATCTTATTTTAGAATCTATTTTAACTAATTCTGGTAATGGTTTTTCACGTTTACCTTCTTCCTTTTTTACTAAATCATAAAACGCTGTTTCATTACTTACTAAAACACCTAAGGCTTCTCTTGGTAATCGTAAAGCGTAATTTTTATTTTTTATAAATGGAATAATATCTAATTTATAACTTGGGTTTAAATATTGAATTTCCTCAACATTAACACCTGTAAATTCTGAAATTTGATCGAAAGTTACGGTATGTTTTATTTGAATGGTATCCGTTTGTACTTGTCTGTATTTTGGTCTATGTTGCACAAAACCGTGTTCTTTAGCATATTCAAAAATGTACATTGTTGCTAAGAAAGCAGGCACATAACCCGCCGTTTCACGCGGTAAATAAGGTCTTAAATTCCAGTAGTTTTTTTGCCCACCAGAACGTCTTATCGCCTTATTCACATTTCCTGGACCAGAATTATAAGCGGCCAAGGCTAAATCCCAATCTCCAAAAACAGAATACAATTTAGTTAAATAAACACCTGCTGTTTTAGTCGATTTTACTGGATCGCTACGTTCATCAACATAACTACTTACGTCTAAACCATATTGTTTTCCCGTTGCGAACATAAATTGCCATAAACCGGTTGCACCAACACGAGAACGCGCTCTTGGTTTTAAAGCCGATTCTACAATCGCTAAATATTTCATCTCTAATGGAATATCCAAATTGTCAAATTCTTGCTCAAACATTGGGAAATAGTAGTTACTTAATCCCATTAATCGCTCTAAAGATTGATGTCTATTCTTTAACCAATTTTTAATTACGCTTTCTAATTGCGGATTATACTCTACATTAAAAGGTGTTCTGGCTTGCAGTCGTTTTAAACGCGCTTTTAAAGTATCGGTTGGTAATTCCGGATAATAAACCGCCTTGTATTTTAAATCAGTAACATCTCTATAAATAGTATCAAATAAATCATTGTTGTATAATTCTTCACGCCATTTTGCATCAAATTCAGATGCTAATTTGTTATCTGAATAAATCTCTGTGCTATCAGATTCTTCAATAGGAATTTCTTGTTTGGTAATGGTATTACCATCAATTATAGTTTTT
>DAISIZ010000061.1:0-5059 GCA_036821745.1 Aurantibacter sp.
GGTTTTATGGACCACAACAATGGCTAATGGCACATTTAAGTGCAGATTATAAAAACTCAAACAATTGGCTTTATAACTCTGCTAAAGTAAATTTGGCATTCCAAAAATTTAATGAAAGTAGAGTAGACAGAGACTTTCAAGATATTATTAGAAATACGAGACAAGAGTTTGTTAATGCCTATAATGTAAGTTTAGATTTTGAAAAGATTTTTAGTTCAAAAATTAATTTATTTTATGGAGTAGACTATGTTTTTAATCAGGTGAAATCAGAAGCTTATCAAGAAAATATTAATACTTCAGCACGAGAATCTATTGTGACACGTTATCCTAATGGTTCTACATGGCAATCAGCTGCAGCTTATTTTAATTTAAAATATAAGCCAACAAAAACGGTTGTATTACAATCAGGAATGCGATATAGTAATGTGTTGTCTAAGGCTAATTTTGATGCTAATAACCAATTTTTAAGCTTGCCATTCAATTCTTCAAAGACCAATAACAATGCCTTTACTGGTGCACTAGGAGTTGCTTGGACGCCAAATAAAATGATTAATTGGAGATTAAACTTGTCTTCTGCTTTTAGGGCTCCAAATATTGACGATATAGGTAAGGTTTTTGATTCTGAGCCTGGTAGCGTTGTAATCCCCAACGATAACTTAAAACCAGAATATGCTTATGGTTTAGAGTTAGGTTTAGGTTTGAATTTTGAAAACATTGTAGAATTAGATTTAGCAACGTATTACACTTTTTTAGACGATGCTCTAATACGAAGAGAAACAACACTTAATGGTCAATCTCAAATTTTATATGACGGTGAATTAAGTTCTGTTCAATCCATCCAAAATGCTTCTGAAGCTAAGATTTATGGATTTGAAATTGGTACCAAGGTTAATTTGACATCACAATTATATTCTAAGTCACAATTAAATATTGTTGGCGGTAAAGAAATTAGTAATTCAATTGAATCACCTTCAAGGCATATATCACCTCAATTTGGAAATTCGCATTTAGTTTGGGATAATAAAAAGATAAAAGTAGATGGGTTTGTTCAGTTTAACGGTTCGTTGTCTAATAATCAGTTAGCGAATTCGGAACAGAGTAAAACACATATTTATGCATTAGATACAAATGGAAATCCATTTGCGCCATCTTGGTATACGCTTAATTTAACTTCTCAATATAAACTTAACACAAACACAACAATAACAGCTAGTTTAGAAAATATTACTGACCAACGCTACAGAACTTATTCTTCTGGTATAACAGCACCAGGTAGAAATTTAATTGTTTCACTTAGTTATAAGCTCTAGAATAGATTCTATATTACTTAATACGTTTATTTTTTAATTAATTTTGTAAGCATTTTTGTTCCATTTTCAAAGGTTAATTCTGTAACATATAAGCCTTGACTTAATGAACCAATATTAATTTCAAGAGTGTTGTTAAAAATGTTTTTCTTCTCTATAATTTTTTGTCCAATAGCATTGTAAATCTTAGCCTTACTAATTTTTAGGTCAGAATTGGTTTTAATATTCAAGATGTTATTAATTTCATACAATACTGGACTGCCATTTTCTGATGACGACAGTTCAATTTCCTCCGCTTTCTTGGTTTTAAAAACAATTTCAAAACGCTTATTGTGAATACCAGGAAGACTCACAAATGAATAATCATTATCTGATAAATTTGTGTAAGTGTCTAGTAGGTTATCTTTTAAGAATATGGTGTTGTTTGTTAAGAATTCACCTTGTAACTTGTCAATAGAAATTGTATAAATAACAGGATCGCTAATAATAGATTTAAATCCTAACGGAATAACCTCATCTAAATTTAATTGTTCTTGTGGTTTTCCTTGAATTGCTAATTTCTTTGAATCATTATTCGCTTCAATAAGACTATAAAAACTAACTGTTGCTTTATAAAAGCCTACTTTTTTAGCATCGTAAGTGCCTTTATCATAACCGGACGTTGCTCCATTTACATAACCTACCATAATTTGGTTATACATTCCAAAATCGGTAGATAAATTAAGCCATAGTTTATTGTTTGGTGTATTTCCTGTCTTAAAAAACTGATTGTTAGAACCAGTAACTCGCATATCGTTATTAAACACAATATTTCCTGTGGCATTCGCAATAGATTGCTCGTAATTCACAAAAAAGCTCTGGCAAGACGGCACAAATCTATTTGGAATATCTGATGCATCAATAACTAAATCGTTATTTAAATCACCACCAGCAACTTCTCCTGTAGCATTTATAATAGCATAATCAGAAGCACTAAAGTTGTATTGCTGATTTCCATTTGCTGTTGCAGAAGGCGCTACACTATGTGTCCACATGTGAATTTCAGGTTGAATAGTTCCACTAGCAGCAACATCAAATCTATTGGCTGTAAAAAACTTATCTACGTCTATGGCAGACGCGAAAGGATTACCAATTAAATTCCAGCTTTCATCGGCTGTTTCTGTGTCGTTTCGCTCAACAGGTACATTAATAATCCCTGAGTTTAAAGCACCTCTAAAGTTGTATTCATACTCAGTTTGCCCGCTAACCATACTCCAAGAAGAGTGCGACGCTATATAACCAACACCTGGTATTAAAACATCACCAGCCAATGCATATTGCCAAACATCAGCATTATCATCAAAACCATCTACATTTGGTCCATAAGTTTGTGTATTGTCATTATTACTCTCATAATAAGCATCAACGTAATTAGCGGCTTCAAAATAGAAACGTCTTGCTGGATGAGCATCGGCTAAAGCATTTCCTGCAAGTGCATTGCTTACTGGTGAACTCCAATATGTATATTCATACCAATTAATAATTGGTGCCGTAAATTTATTTACTTGAGTTGGTATTGCTGCACTACTACCACTATCAACATAAGTAGCCGTGTCATTAATTTGTACCACACTTCCGCTGTCGGCTATAATTAATTGACCATTATTTGTGATCTCGTTAGTGATTTCAGTATAAGAATTGTTATTTACATTTAAAGTAAATCCAGTATTAATTAGTAAGCTACATGCCGAAAAACTGCCGTCTGTTCCAGTACTATAATTTCCATTTAAAACTGCTGTTTTTGTAGCGTTTGGTGTACCATTATCCCAAGTTGTGCCATTCCAAGTTGTAGAGTCACTTTTTATTTGTACTGCATTCGAAGCTGTGATACATGAAGCATCTTCATTCACAGCACAATAAAACTGATAGTCAGAATAAGCAGAAAGTGAACCATTTAAATTTAATGTATTTGTCATTTCACCTGTAATTGTGGCTAATGGAAAACTCGCATTAGTTACTACAGTCCAAGTTGCACTAATCCCATTATTAAAATACCACTGATAAGTTAATGTACCTGAGTTTACAGGAACTGCATCAATAGTAAAACTTGCTGTACTATCACATGTGCCTACGTTATCTGGCTGATTTGTTATTGATGGGAAAGAAGTAGAACCTGCATAAGTTTCTATATCAGTATAGTTATCATTACAAGAGCTGTAATCTACAATAGTCCAGTCATTCGAATCAAAAGTTATATTTGGAGCAGTTGCTGTTGATTTTCGTTGAAAGTCATAACCTGCACTGCCCAATCCTAAAGCTGTAATCCATGAGCTTCCATCACATTCTCCCCAAACATCAATTATAGAACTATTTTTTAGAAGACTAATACAGTCATTATTATTCACTCCAGAAAACACTTCAGACTGATCTGCGTAGGAGCCATCACCACCAGGAACACTACATCCAGCTCCAACACTTGTAGCAAATATGAAAGAGTCCGCATTATTTAATATACCAGTTAATGCCAAATCTGTTTCAGGACCTCCATTACTTTTAAATCTTAAAGCGTAATTTTGTGAACCTAAATTTATAGCTGCACCAGTGCCATTAAATATTTCTATGTAACTTAAAGATCCAGCCGAAGCATCTGTTACTTCAGATATAAATACATCTGTAAAAGATGGGCCGCTAAAACAGCCGCCAGAAGTGTTGTAAACTGTAAATGGAGATGTAGTCTCTATTTCACATCCAGATTCTAATATGCTAAAATTATTACTACCAGCTCCAGAAGGTATTTCGATAATCAAAGAAGTAGAGTTTTGAGAAATAATAGTTGTATTTACACCAGCCATAGTAACAGTAGTTCCTGGGGTAAAACCAGTCCCTGATATTGTTACATTAGTACCAACTGGCCCTTCTGTAGGAGCAAATGAAGAAACAGTGTGCGAAGGAGAACAAACTGTTCCACATGTTATGGTTACATCATCTAAATACCATGTGTTAAATGAAGAATTAAATCTAAATTCTACATTAGTTTCGTTAGATAAGTCTACACCAGACAAATTTGTCAAATCAACAGTTTCGGTGTTTCCTGCTGTTGTTACATTAAATGTATGAAACGTTATCCAAGTACCACCATTAATTCTATAGTCTACTGTTGCTGCGTTGCCATTTGCTCCACCGCTTGAATCTTGAAAAAAAGTTAATAAATTAGGGTTGTTGCTTATTGGAGATATAATATTATCACCGCTTCCAACAGCTCTACATGGTATTAAAACTCCAGCATGAGAAACAACATTGTCAGTCGCAGTACCATTATTTGTCCAGTCAGAGAAATCTATAAAGTCTTCATCTACACAGTTAGTAGCCCTAAATGTTGAATTATTTTGATTATTTAAAACAACAAAAGTAGAATTTTGGGAAAACAAATTACCAGAACTAAATAAAACAATTAGAAAAAAAACGAATCGTAACTTCATCATAATTTATTAAAAATCAGGCTATAAATATACAAAGTAAAAACCATTAAGTATTAACGTATTGTTAACAATTTAATGGTTTAGTTAACAAAAGGTTAGGTAAAGCGTATTAGACTTTTTATTGTGTAAATTTGAAATAATGAAAGTAAACAATTCTTACACTATTGAAGAAGCCAAACGAAAGCTAGAACATTACTGCGCTTACCAGGAACGTTGCCATAAAGAAGTCTTTACAAAACTTAAGGAATTAAATATGATTCCTGCGGCGATTGACCAAATTATTGTACATTTATT